>JAGMCF010000233.1 GCA_023129415.1 Candidatus Cloacimonadota bacterium | reverse complement strand
CATTCAACTGTATGGGTTAAATATGTATAGTTTTGAACTAGCAATGGAAGATATTTCTGTTTATGCTTTTACATTAAAACCTAATTCAAATAATGTTTTCAGAGTTGGACCATTTCCTCCCCCACCAAATGCAATTTTACCTAATCCACAATTAATTATGGATAGTGAAAAGAAGTAAATCAAGAAACATATCCTTATTGAAACAAACCATTTTAGGATAAGTAAATTTGGAGGATTAAATGAAATTTAAATATTTACTGTTGATAATCTTGATATTTCCTGTGTTTATTTGGGCACAAGATTATCAAATTATATATGATGATTTCCCATCGTGTAACGGTGAAACATCCACAAATAATCTTTTAGAAACTGGGTACATAACTGGAAATGTGATTGGACTATCTTCTGATGGAACATATCAACTTCAATCGGGTTTAATATTTATTTATGAGCATTTAATAACTGACATAGATGAGAATAATAACACACCCAATATTAGTTATCAATTGTATAATAATTATCCAAATCCTTTTAGTTATTCAACATCAGTTATGTATTGTATACCAAGATCAACTAAAGTAAAAATTCTAATTTACAATATCAAAGGTCAATTAGTTGAAACTCTTGTTGATAGTGATAAACTTGCTGGCTATCATACTGTTGAGTGGGATGCAAAAGATATGAGTTCAGGAATCTACTTTTATAAATTGACAACAAAGGATAAGACATTCATAAAGAAAATAATTCTGATGCGATAAATTTAACATCATTATATATAAGCCTATCTATCTTTCAACTGGCAGATGGATAGGCTTTTTATTTACAATTCTCATTCATTATTGTTAGATTGGAACAGATATAATTTCGGACTTAAAAAAATATCTAATCTTCTTCGGATACTCATCCCCCAGCGGATGGTGAATGAATTTGTGATATAGAATTCAAAATTCAATATAAACATTGAACAACTTTTTTTTAGATATGAGCCATAAGCCTGTCCGCCAATCCCGATTTGATCCCCGAGTACTCGGGGAGACTCCGTCTCGGAGCTGGCGAATTTTGGTATGATTGATTGATGAAGAATCTCACCAATCTGAAATTTCTTTATGTCCTCCTGTTACACGAGAAATATAGGATTAGTTGTTAAGAGAGGTAAATCATGCTGATAAGAAATATAGAGGACACATTGTCAAAAGAGGTCAATTGTTTAGAAGTTATAAGAATATCCAAGAGGACTTGAAATGGAAATCTGGATACAGAACACAGGTGTATACCGTATTTCAAATAAAGAATTTTATGAGGACATTGCGAGAGGTGGGAATGATTATTACGGGACTACCTACGGGCATAACCACGGGCTACCCACGGAGCCACCTCTATATATAAAAAGAAAGAAAAAAAGAAAAATTAGATGAAATTGATGAAAAAGTAAAACAAGCAACATATGATGACTTTTATTGGAGCAGGAAAAATATATTATTGGGACATAGATAAGGGTAAAGAAGTGGCGGATTATAGAGGGGTAAATTCGGCGAGTTTTTATAAAATTGAAATAGAAACAAATCGGCAGAAAGAATCCTTAAAAAAATGGTGTGAACTTTATGAGAAACATCCTGTTTATGAAGATTATAAAAGGATGGCATCTGAAAAGGTGTTAGTAAAGTTGTAGGTGGGTTCTTAAACAAACAATATGAAAACTTGGACGCCGTCCAACAATTGTTGAAGTGGTGACAAAGTTGTAGGTGGGTTCTTAAACGATTTAACTTCTGGGCAATATGTCCCAAAAGTTAAGTTGAAGTGGCAGTAAAGCTGTAGGTGGGTATTTAAACTTTGTAACAACTTATGATAAACACACTTGTTTAATTGCCAGTAAATCAGTTCAAGTATAAATTAGTATTGATTAAATTCTTTAACCATTAACAAATAAATATTTATTACAAATTTTAAAATAATATTGACAACAATTTCATAAAACATTTTTTTATCAAATCAAATTCGGGAGAGTTTTAATGACATAGCATATCGTATTAAATAGAATGAAATAAATAATATCGCATAATTTTTATTTGTTCTGAATAGAAAATCACCAGTTTTTTAGCCAAGCAGAACGAATAAGATAGATGCGTCCTCCTGTGGACGCACTTTCTTATGTCTTGCTTGGTGGGTGTTTGGTGATACCTCTATTCAGGGCGTAATGAGAGTTGCGTCCTTTTTTATTTTAATAAAAATATTAAATTGGAGGTTTATATGACTAAAACTAAAAATAAAAAAAGTGAGAAACATAAAGAAATAAGAATAAAATGTCCTTATTGCGGGGAAGAAATACTTAAAGAAGCAATATTATGTAAAAATTGCTCGTTATATTTAAATGAATTTGGTAGATATAAAGAACTAAATAAAAAATTTAAAAGCAATCCTGATGATGATCAAATTTTACAAGAATTATGTAAAATATACAGAACATTACGTAGAAAAGAAAAACCCAAAGCTAGAAAAAAAGAATTATTAAATGATTTTCCTACTTATTACGAAGAATCAATTAAAAGACATGAAAAATTATATAAGATGTTGAAAGAATATAAAAAAACAGTAATTTCAAAAGAAGTAGTAACATTTTTAGCTGAATATTATACCAAAACAGATACTTATAAGAAAAATATGTTAGATGTTATATGGGATTATATTGTTATTAAATACAGTGATATCTTTAATAAAAAAGATAAAAAAAGTCACTCTTGGAACCTATTATTCTTAGAGTTTTCAAACCTTAATGATTATTTAGTAGATATTTCAAAGAAAATAAATGATGAGTCTTCTCAAACCAGAAAGGATAACTTTCAACGTGTGTTGAATACAATTTTTACTATTTGGAAAGAAAAACCAAAAGAAAAATACGATCCTAACATTTTAGATTCTTCAGAATTACTTCCAGAATTTGAAAATAACTTTATTATTGATGATTCGCAAAAAATGAATAAAGTTGAATCTTGTATTGAAGAATTAAGAAATAGTCTAAATAAGAACATTAGTGATTTTGAGATAATAACTAAATTTGATGAGGATAAAGCATACATTGATTTTCAACATCAACCTCTTAAACGGAAGAAAATTATAAACACGAACAAGAACTTAAATATTGCAATTGCTGCCCCAGGAAATACAGGAAAATCGTCATTGATAAATTTATTGATGAAAAATGAGGTTGCTGAGGTAAAAAATTTTCCTGGTGTATGGAATACCAAAGATGAAATAGGTCATAAATATCCAACAGGTGTTGGAATAAATTTTATAGATACTCCAGGATTTGGTTCTATCAAAGAAGAAGGTAAAGCTGATGAGCAAGTTGCACTTTCTGAAATAAAAAGCGCAGATCTTTGTTACTCTGTATTTGATATAAAAGATGGATTTAAAGACTATGATCAAAAAATTTATCAAAAAATTAGAAAAATGAAACAGAAGGTATTTTTTTTATACAATAAAGTAGATTTATGCAGAAACAATGAGAGAGAAGAAGCTTTGGGAAATAAAAATATAAAAACACTGGTCAAAAAGACTATTTATCCAATATCAGCCATTACTGGAGAAGGAATTGCTGAAGTAATAAAAACTACTATATCCGATTTAGAAGATAAGGAATTTAGAAAAACTCTAATATTTTATTTAAATCGATATTTGCATCAAAAAATGGTAATAAACAAGTTAAGGAAAATTGTTCTTGGTTTAACGGCAATGATGCTAACTCTCTGCAAAAAAGATGAAAAAGATGATTTGTTTGAATACAAAGATATTCTTTATATTGCTGCTATAGGTTTTGAGTGTTTAAAATATGTTGTAATACCAAACAAGATGAAGAAAGCAATTTTCAAAAAATACAATGATGTTATTGGCATAAAAATCCAAAAAACTACTTTTCTTGATGATTATCAAAGGCTGTGTTATGGATTAGCTGCAGGATTTACCCTTACGGATGAATATCTACCATATTTTGAAAGCCATAATGATAATAAGAAATTATCTGAATATTTACGAAGTTTTGAAAAAAGAATTGAATCAAGAATGAGCAGATTTGAAAATTTATTAAAACCGTCCAAGAGAAGATTATTAAGAAATATTGAAAAGAAAGAAATTGATGATGTTATTGTAAGTTTAATACATTATATTAAAATATAGGAAGGAGATTAAAATGCAAAAGAAGTATGAAGAAACAAAAAAAATTGCTGAAGAGGTCAGTAAGGAAGTTGAATTTGAGGAAAAGGGATTCAAGGAAGAATTTGATAAGAAAATGGAGGAATTAAAAAAATCCAGGAAACCAAATATTGCAATTATTGGTCCAGCAAATACAGGGAAATCTGAACTTGTTAATGCATTATTTGGTTATGACATAGTAAAAACAAAAAATATCCCAGGAGTTACAAAAGAGAATTTTGTAAAGGAACAGAGATTTGGTGTAGTAATAATGGATACACCCGGATATGGTACTGGGGATGAGAGTGATAGATTAGAAGCCAGGAAAGCAATACAAGAGTCTGATTTAGTTATTATTGTTTATAATGTTATGGTTGGTGTAAAAACGCTGGGACTTGCTCCTATAGAAGATGCAAAAGAACTTGGCAAAAAAACAATAATTGTTTTAAATCAGATAGACCTAGCCAGCTTTCAGCAGAGAGATGAACAAAGAGATTTCTTAATAAAACAGGGATTTGAAAATATTGTAGAAATATCAGCTTTAACTGGTGAAGGAATGAATATATTAATAAATAAAATCTATGAAAATATTCCTGAAGAATGTAGAATTGATTTTTTACGATCGGTTATTGCTGATAAGGAAGAAGCTGAAAAACGAACTATAAAAGCCATTGAAGAGAAATTAAAAAGGCTTGAAGAAAAGAAAAAGCGGAAAGAGAAACTTTCTGATTCTGAGAAAGACTTTGTAAAAAATTCTAATGAATTTATTAAAAATACCAAAAGGAGAATAAATAATATTACTGATGCAAAATCAAAACTTGCGAATAAATGGATTTTTGGATCAGGTGCTACTGCTGCTGGAATTGGTGCTATTCCATTACCTATCGGTGATATTATTCCTTTAAAAGCATTACAAACAACTTTAGTAATTAAAATTGGAATAATCTATGATAATAAATTAACATCTAAAACAGTTGTTAGTATATTAGGTTATTTATGCGTTGGAGAGCTTTTCAGAGAGTTGTTTAGGCAATTAGCCAAAATAATTCCGGTTGCTGGTTCAATAATAGGTGCTTTTGTGGCTTCAGGAGGAACTATTGCAATTGGATTTACAGCAAAAATAATTCTAAGTTCAAAAGATATTGAGTTAAATTCTGAAGAATTTAGAAAAAAATATAATGAAATCATTCCAAAAATTATGAGTGCTTTGCGTTCTAAAAAACAAACAATAGAAAATTTAGGTAAAAAAGAAAATGAAGAAGAATTAGGAAAAATATTTGAAGAGCAAATTCATGAGGAAAACCTAAAATCCTAACACATTAAGTTATTATCATATCAAACTAAGCTATAATTTGGAGGAAATATGGATTATGAAAGATGCCCATATTGTGCAGAAAAATTAGATTTTAAAGATATTTCTACAAGTGAATATTGTCCTCACTGCGGGAAACAATTTCCAAAAGATTTCAGAATAAAAGCTATTGAAAAATTAGCTCCTAAAAAACCAATAGATCCAGATAAAGAGATATTAAATATTGGTAATTAGTCAATAAACGGACC
>JAGMCF010000232.1 GCA_023129415.1 Candidatus Cloacimonadota bacterium | reverse complement strand
TTTTAGCAACCACTTTTTTCTATTAGGCCAAAATTTCAGATTGCAGATTAAATTTTCAAAAGTTCTATTATGGTATAAAATACTATCTTAAAATTACTATCTTTCTTATTTCAGATTCAAAATTATCAACTACTAATCTATAGAAATAAATCCCATTTGATAATGATTTACCGTTAGAATCTCTTCCGTCCCAAACAACCTTTGTAAGTTCGGATTGCGGATTGCGGATTGCGAAATGTCTCACAAGCTGACCTTTTAAATTATAAATTCTTATCTTTGTGTTCTTTGTGTTCTTGGTGTTCTTCGTGGCTAAAAAAGAAATAGTTGTTCTGACTCTATCCGGGTTGAATGGATTAGGATAATTCTGATACAATTTGATGCCATCAACAAAACTCTGATTATCATCAACACCATGCGGAAATAGTTCAATCTTTTGAGCATAGATATTATAAATATCTTGTTTGCCACTGGATCGTGTATCCTTCCAAATAACAATTGCATTATTGACTTCGTCAGTCACTGCCTTTGGATTAGATTGGATCTTTATAGCTCCACATACCAATAATTCCTCATCCCAAATAAGCTCACCATCAGCATTAATTTTTTGTGCATAAATATCTGTATTTAAACTGTCATAAATATCTTTCCAAAAAACAGCATAAATATTTCCAAGACCAACTAATGAAGATGAAGATTGATTTCGTGAGTCATCTGCTACGGGAACACCCCCAGAAGTCCATAATTCTGATCCTGAATTATCATACTTTTGCATGTATATATCATAAAAGTCACCATCTCGGAAATCTTCCCACGAAAGGTATATGTTATTATCGCAGTATAAAAACTCAAATTTTGATTGGTCATTATTTTCATTTACCAAAGGAATACCATTTTCTTCCCAGAGAAATACTCCATCATAAGTTACAATTTGGCCATAAATATTTCTTAAGGTTAAAGAATCTCGCATATCTTCCCATACAACCAAAAGCCCAAGAGGAGTCATAATACCTTTTGCATTTTGTTGATCACCTGGTGCCCCACAAACAAGAAGTCCATTCTCAGGCCATCCATCTGCTGTAGTGCCGTCATCATTAACCAATTTGACATAAATATTATAATTATGCCACACTTCATTTTGCCAGATAAAAAACCGATCAACTAAATCTGTAATTCTATCTTGCCCATCTGGATTACCTATTATAATAGCTTCACTCCCCCATTGAAGTTCACCATTTCTAATTTTCTGCCCACAAATTCTTGGATCCGCAAAAATAGGAGTGTCCATCCATCCAACATAATAATCATAAGATCTATCATTTACATATTCCACTGAGACCTTTGGTCCTTCTTGGTCACCAATACACGAACATACAGCCAGACCATTATCTGACCAAATAGAATTACCTTCCATATCTACTAATTGAGCAAACACTTTATTAAAACCTTCTATTACCTGATGCCATACAACTACTAATGAATCAGATTCAATATAAAGAGCTGCATCAAGGTTCTCTTGATCTGACACTGTGCTAACTGTAATTGATTTTCCATTCTCATCTAATCCAACTGATCCATCATTATTTAATACTTGCATATAAATTTGTCTTCCTGTAGTTGGATTTCGATTATCTATCCAGGTAATAACAGAATTTTCACCATTAGGGAGGATTTGATGATCTAAAGCATCACCACATAATCCATAATAGATAATTTCACCATTTTCCTCAAGAAGAATGTTTCCATCATTATCAAATATTTGAATACAAATTCCTGTTGTAATTGGCTTTTCTCCTGCAATCAAAAGACCCCAAGATACAAATATTTCTCCAGAACTATTTTTTTTAATTAAGGGAGAAAATTGTTGTCCATTTTCAATGCAGATTTCCTTACCATTTTCCAGGAACTGTATATCTCCACACGAATCTACATGTTGAACATAAATATCTTCATTTGTGGCACCTCCGGTTCTGCCATCATCCCAAACAAACCAGCCTCCACCGTAATTATCACCCACCAATCGTGGATTGCGTTGATGATTCTCCTCAATACAAATTGGAATACCATTAGAAGTCCAAACTATATTTCCATCTAAATCAATTTTTTGACCATAAATATCCTTGAATTCCCAATCGTTTCTATTATCTTCCCAGACAATTATTGCTCCACCGTCAGAAGCCATGGTTATTCTTGGATTTTCTTGAATACTACCACCTACAACACAGACCTCCTGGTCGCTTGCCCAAAGTAGATTTCCATTAATATCAACCCTTTGAGCATATATGTCATTATCGTTTTCATTTCTTTTATCTCGCCAAGTAAAAATAAAAGAACCAGCACCATCAGGAGACATCTTTACTTCCTCCTGGTCATAAGAAGCACTACAGATAAGTGTTCCTCCAGCATTCCAAAGTAGAGTTCCATCACTTGAAATGCGTTGAGCATAAATATCAGCATTATCTGCATTTCGAGTATCATGCCAGGCAAGAATTGCTCCACCTGATCCATCTTCCCAGAAGGTATGCCCATCTTGTGCTCCACTCTCTGAAGCTACTGGATTTCCGTTTGCATCCCATCCCGTGATAAAATCTCCAGATGAATCTATGTGTGTGCCATAAATATCTACACCACCCGGATTTCTGCTATCTATCCAGATAACATATGCACCATCATTACTATCATTTACAATATTAAGAGAAATCTGAATATCACCAGCCAAACAAAGTGGCACACCTGCAGTATCCCATAACAAATTGCCATTTCCATCTAATTTTTGTGCATAAACATCTCCTGCATCTTCATTGCGGAAGTCTACCCAGGCAATAACTACACCCCCATCTCCAGTACTTATGACTACAGGATCTTCCTGCCTGTTTATCTCACCATTTACTAAAACCGCTTCTTCAACCCATAAAAGATTACCATTGATATCAACTCTCTGTGCCCATACATCCCTATCTCCTCTACGTGTATCTGACCAAACATATACAACATCTCCATCAGATAGACTCGCTGCTGCTCTTGACCATTCAATATTCACCCCTTGACGAATTGGAATACCATTTTCTTGCCATTGAATCTGAGCAAATAATGGTATAGAAACAAAAAATGTAATTATGATTAAAGCAAATTTTTTCATTTTCTCTCCTGAAATTGATGACTGAATTAATGAGTTATGGAAAATAAGCTTTTTTTTTACCTCACCTCAGTCCTCTCCTAAAAGGAGAGGAAGACAGAATTCTCCTTCTCCTTGCCGGTCTCGGTGCCCAGACGGATAGGAGAAGGAGTTAGAGGATGAGGTAAACCAAAACTTATTTTATAATATTTCATAAAAAAATTGGGAATTATCAATTTTGCAGAACTCATTGATATTGAACTATTTCAAGTTATGATTTGGGATAAACCCATCCCCAATTTAATTGGGGATACCCCCAATCGGTGGGTAGAAACAGGTTTATCCTGTTTCTCCATATGTATTCAATGTTACATTATTAAGATCTTTAAATTTGTGTATCCACAAAAAGGAAATTCCTATGCAATTACATTTATTACATCCTATCGTAAAATTAAGCATTTTTTAGTATCAATTACTTTATTACCAACTCGTAATTTATAGAAATAAATACCAGAACTCAGAGTCTTATTGTTATCATTTCTTCCATTCCAGATAACTTCGTAATATCCAGGTTCATTCTTTTCATTAATCAATGTTCGAACTTTTTCTCCCCTAATATTATAAATATATATTTTGACATAAGATGATTTTGGCAATTGATAACAAATTTTTGTTTTTGAAACTCCATTAGAGCCACAATGAAAAGGGTTTGGATAGTTTTGGGAAATTGCATAACTATTTGGAAATGGATGATCAGAAATTGAAATGATTGGGTCCAAAACAAACCAAAATTCAGTGGTGTCAGCAGAAACGGTAATTGTGTCTATAATTGATATATAGCCTTCCTTACTAATTTCTATTGAATAGTCTGCCATAAAAACATCTGAAAAATGTAAAACTCCACTTGCATCTGTTGTATCGGAAAAGCTTTGAGAATAAATTGAGTCTAACCCGGTCATTGTTAAGTAAATCCTAACTGGGGGTGCACCATTTGAAAGGGATAAATTAAATGCTACATCAACAAATCTCAATAAATTAAAGGGTTCAGATTCAGTAATTCCACTTTGAGCAGTTTCAAATATAGCTTTTACACCATATTTATAATCACCATCAGGTTCAAATAGGAGACTATCAGAATAAGTCGTGTCAGTTAATCCCTCAGCAATAATCTGCCAATCGTCTTCATTATATTTTCTCAGCAAAGAATAGGATTGAAATACACGATATAAACTACCCTTGGATAAAGTAATATTATTCCAAAATATATTTGCTGTATAATATTCACTTAATTCAACCCAGATTGCTGATGGGGCTTCAATATGTTGTAAGTTATAAATAAATATAGTACTATCAGCTGAAACTGTTATAGTATCACAAATTGTATCATATCCATCTTTACTGATACTAATTAAGTAGTCTGCCATAAAGACATCTCCAATGAGTATTTCGCCATCATCATTTGAAACACTATTGAAATTTTGACAATATATAGAGTCTAATCCATTCATAGTAAGCTCTATGCCACTCAGAGTAGCACTATCAGAAAGTGAGAGATAAAATTCGACATCAACAAATCTAAATAAATTAAATAATTCAGATTCAGTAATTTCACTTTGACCAGTTTCAAATATAGCTTTTACACCATATTTATAATCACCATCAGGTTCAAATAGGAGACTATCAGAATAAGTCGTGTCAGTTAATCCCTCAGCAATAATCTGCCAATCGTCTTCATTATATTTTCTCAGCAAAGTATAGGATTGAAATACACGATATAAACTACCCTTTGATAAAGTAATATTATTCCAAAATATATTTGCTGTATAACATTCACTTAATTCAACCCAGATTGCTGATGGGGCTTCAATATATTGAAGAATAATTTCCACTAATGTAGTTTCATCTGCGATAACTTCAATCTCAGTAGTAAATGTATCATACCCTTCTAAAGTAGCAGTAAGAATATAAATACCTGGCAAAACAGAAGCGTCAAAATGACCAATTTCATCTGGATGCACCAAAAGACTGCCAATATAAATTTCTACATCCTCCACATTTCCAGAACCGCCAATAAGTGTAACATTTCCTTCAACATAACCAAAGTCTCCTTGTGTAACTGTTAAATTCACCGGGATAGTTTCCAGACTATGAAAAGGGTCATTTGTTGTGATTATTAAATCACAAAGGTATATACCGTTATCTAATTCATCCGTGTTGACATTTAAATAAATATCCTGAGTATTACCGGGTGGCACAATTCCATTATTATCACTTAAAGTCAGCCAATCTATTTGTCTTATGAATTCAACAGCAAGACTATTATGAACATAGTTTTCATTATAAGCAACTTGCAAGCCAATGGTTCCATTGGCATTTTGAATACCTATTGTTGAAGAATTAATATCTCCCAAAACTGTGTGATATTGAAACTTAATTCTTTCATTGTTTTTAATAATTATTTGAAAATTATAAGTGCCATTATTCATGCCAGGATAATGGATAACATCAATATATGATACAATCAGACTATCAATTCCATTGGAATAATAATAGACATCACCTCCTTGAATTGGGTCAAGGTCATCCCAGAAACCAAAGATAGCAGGTCTTGGTGCATCTAATCTGGGAATAGTATAGTTATGCCAATCTGTCCAGTCATCACCAAATCCTATCCAACCATTTGGATTAACAATAAATTCGATGTATGTTTCACCGTAAAAGTTAAAGTCAAAACCTATATTAAAGGGACCTACTGCATAATCATTATGAACAAATGATAATTCAGTTCCAATCTCAGAAATATCAACCCAATCATATTCCGGTCCACCAGTTTCATCTGAATCTTTCCATATATAACCGAAAGCATCTGGACCACCACCATCCTTATTTGTTATATAATCCTTTTCAATTGAGAACATTAAGTTAGAAGATCCAGTATTACTAATTGATAAGGTATCAATGATACTTTCACCAGGCTCTAATATGAAATTAAATTCATAAGGGTTAAAACTGGCTTCAGGTGGTTCCAACACACTTGAACCTCTTGTGGTAAAAAGAAGAGCTAAATTATTTTCCAACGGCTTTGCAGCTGTGGGATATTGATTACAAAATGTATATTCTAAACCGATTGTTCCATAACTATTCTCTAAACCAACCGTTGAATATTCACCATGTTGAAGATAACCACCGGAGTAACTACCCTGATTAACATTGTTAACTACTTTATATTGCATTAATATCTCACCATCTCCAGTAGGTGTTTGATAATATATTGGATCAAATAAAATCATCTGAAAAGTTTCCTCAGAACTATTATAATCATTTTGAAGATGGGACCATTCTATAACAAAATAATGTGATGATGCATTATTATAATAGCAAACCCGACCACTACCTATCCTTAGATCATCCCAGAATGCAGCTATCATGGGAGATGGTCCTTGAGGACCAGGAAGCGGAGCATTCATAAATGCATACTGTTCAGTTTCTCCAGGTGCAATCCAACCATTTGAACAAACTGTTATTATATTATACCTCTTTCCATAAATACTAAACTCAAATGGTAAGTCTATCGTTTCAATATCTCCCGTATCTCCACCATCATATAAAGTAATTACTGTTCCAGATCCTCCATAATTTGGGTCAATTTCTATCCATGAATAAATAGGTGCTATATCATATTCTGTATCTCCACTATCATAACAATAATATCCATATTCATCAGGACCAAGCGGGTCAGTAACAAAAACCTCTCCAACTTCAAAAATAAAAGTGACTTCATCGTCGTATCCATCAGAATTGGTAAGATGTAATTTAAGTGAAAATTGAGTTCCCGGAATAATTTGTGTGTCTGCATATATTTCAAATCTATCACTGCTATTTGTAACTTCATTGTCTGGTAAAATATTACCAAAAGAGCCCGCACTATCAGTAATGGTAAGGCTGGTATCTGAGCAGCTTAAAATTCCCGTAATATCATTTGCTACAACCGAACCAATATTTCTGATGGTTACAACTACTTCTGCAGTCTCGCCAGGGTCTAATATTTCATTGTTCCCATCAATTACTGAATAATTTTTTGCATAAAGATTAGGACCTTCAACATAAAGATACAATTTGTCATTCCACTGATGACTACTTCCATCTTCAATAAGGAGGTCAAACTGGAGCTCTGTTCCACCAAGACAAGCTGGATCAACTGAAAAGTCAAAATCATCAGAAGAATAAGCAGAAGAGCTTGATGGAATGTTACCATAATCTTCATTATCATCTGTGATTGTTGCAAAAGGACTATCAGTTGAAATTGTTGCTGAAACTGAGTTTAATGTAGCACTTCCATAATTTTTAATTCTTACTTTTAATTCAATATCTTCACCTGGATTTATAATACCATCCCCATTCCCAGAAGATGTTCCAGAATTATCATCGTCAATTATATAATCTAAAATATTAGCAAAATAGGTTTCTTCTGTGATATTAAAATTTCCTAAATGTGGAATAAAGTTGTGCTTTGTAACAGTTAGATTAACAGAGCCTGAACTTGAAGCGGAAATTGGTAAAAATACCTTTCCATCAGTATTAGTAAATCCAGTAGCAAATATTTCATCATCTCCTTTTAAGGCTGTTACCCATGCTCCCTCCATTGGAAATCCAAATATACTATTCACAGTAACTTCAAGATAGTTACTTCCAATTGGCACCTGGCTATCATAAATAACATTCATTTGCATGGGAATATCTGTCCAGAGTTCCATTCCAGGGTCTCCCATAAGATTGTTCCAATAGGATTTCTTGTCAACCCAGTTATTTGGATTATTCGGAAAGCAATTATAAAGATTAACTTTTCCTCTTACCACCGCACCACCCATACTGTAAATGTGGTCGAAAAAGATTCCATAAAATATCCCTGAAGACATGAAGTTATTCAAACTTGTATGAGTTTGCATTGTTGCTGTTCCAACTGCTCCAATGGCTCCCTTTGGAAGTGTTGGAGAGCCAACTTTTAAGAAATATTCACTTTCGCAATCGTAAGTTCCTTCAAAATCTCCTGTTCCACATGTTGGTATAACAACAAACGGAAGCATATATCCATTATTAAGTGCTGCGGTATTGCTATTACTCCAACCACTCATGCCAAGATAACCACGATAATTAAAGTAACTAACCCCACTATTTATAGAATTACTTATTCCTGATACAAATGGACTTGAATATATCTCATCAAAATTATAATATCCTGTATTCTGCTGAATCAATTCCTTAATATACTTGTTTATAATTATACAGGACGGTCCTGAATGGGATGGGTCACCTACTAATAAGGCTTTACGATACCATGCTACATTGTCCATATATGGTTCTTTTTCATAATTTAATATCTTATTTATTATATTATATAATTCATTATAATTATTAAATGACAACCGACCGATAAATGCATCTGCTAAGATATCATTACCTTCTAATAATGTATAATAATGGTCACCTTCACCATAACCATAATGTCCAGTTGGGATATTATAGCTACCTCCAGCATCACCAACAATACATATAAATTCAGGAGGGTTAGGCCATGTATCATAAGCAATTTGAATATAATTTTTAATTTCACCTAAAGAAGTTCCAGTCTGCGAAGTATTAGCTGCAACAACTTCAAAACCTTTCTGATGTTTCCAGGTTGCAAGATATTGAAGATATGCTGCTGTAGTGGCATCGTCAGGATATATAAATAAATAACTCCCATGCTGATATTCCTTCGTTTCAAATATTTCATCATAATTAATAATAACGGATCTATAAAGTGGTTCAAAAAAGCGAGAGAGCTTCCTTTCTTTTGTTTTTATGTTCTCTATACCATTTTCATTGTAATTCACTCTTATATCTGCATTTTTTATAATGTGTAATTCCCTTTTCTTGGGATTGTATTGAAATGGATTAATAGTCACATTTACAACTCTAATATCTCTTAATATTGCAGGTTTTCCAATCTCAACAATCTTTGATGGATATACTGCATCCTGTTTATAAAAATCCAAGTCTTTAATAAAGTTGCTTAACTCAGATTTTATATCTCCTTGGTCAGGTTGATATGGATAAATATTAATATCTGATAAAATCTCCTTTTCAATATTTATAATTTCAATTGAAACTGAACTTTCATTTGGTATAGCTATTAAACGAGTAATTCTGGGTAAATCTGGTAATCCTTCTTCAGCAATAAATCCCTCATCTGCGAATGTTATCTTCTGATATTCTTCACCATCAGCTATATGGCGAATAGTTTCTTTTTCATAACCTGAAAGTGAAAATTTTAACTCAGTTAATCTATTATCCGAGTTTATGCATTCAAACAACTGCTTTTCAGAATTATCTGGAATCTCTACAAATTTTCCAAATAAGTTATTAATAATAATTATTACTAAAGCAAAAGTAAAAATAGACAATTTTCTCATTTTACTCCTTTTATAATCTATATAATTATGCGTTCTGCAAAATAGAAGATTCTATTAA
>JAGMCF010000231.1 GCA_023129415.1 Candidatus Cloacimonadota bacterium | reverse complement strand
ACGAAATATATGGAATTTCTGACACCATTACAGTAAATTATTCAGATATTAAGAGTGGTTGGGAAGGTATAGGAAATATAAACGCAGACCCCTTATTCGCAGATCCGGAGAATGAAGATTTCCATTTAACAGGAAACTCTCCTTGCATAGATACTGGCATACCAGATACAACTGACCTAAATTTACCTTTTTGGGATTTAGATTTTAAACATCGTATATGGGATGGCAATGATGATGGTATAGCTATAATTGATATGGGCTGTTATGAATATGGTGCTGGTCCATTAAAAATATATCCTGGAGATACAAATAATGATGGAATTGTTGATACATTAGACATCCTGCCAATTGGTCAATATTTTCGAAAAACAGGTGGTGTAAGAGAAACTGCAAGTTTAGAATGGGAACCACAAATTCTACCTATAAATTGGGCAAATATTAATTATGCATATTCAGACTGTAATGGAGATGGAGAGGTTAATATAGCTGATGTGCATGCAATATGTTTGAATTTTGGGAAAACCCATGAGGATATTGGATTTATAATTACTTTTACTACTGAAGAACTTCAGAATAACATAGAAACTTTCCAACAAATATACTATAATTTAGAAGACATTGGCTTTGAAATGCTTATTAAAAACTATCTGGCAAATGTATTTGGTTTTCCATCTATACCTGGTAATTTAATTTACCTATCTCAAAATTATCCCAATCCATTCAGCACCACAACTACGATTTCTTTTTTAGCCACGGATTTACACAGATTGCCACAGATAAGAATTTATAATATCAAAGGGCAATTGGTAAAAAAATTATCAATCGATAGTAATCAATTCTCAATTAAGTGGGATGGAAAAAATGAAAGCGGGAAACCTGTTTCATCTGGAATATATTTATATCAATTATCCATCAAAGGTGGATCCGCCTCTGGAGGAGAATCAAATAATTATAAGTCAGAGATCAAGAAGATGATATTAATTAAATAGAAAGTTAAAGGCAAAAGACAAAAGTTTAAAGGTAAAAAATTCGGAGGATTATTATGAGAAGCATATCTTTACTTCTAATCGCACTTTTTATTAGTGCAGTGGGATTGAATGCAACGATAATTACTGTTAACTGGGATGGAAGTGGTGATTATATAACAATACAAGAAGGTATTAATGCAGCTATAGATGGTGATACAGTATTAGTATATCCTGGAAATTATATTGAGAATATACATATTTATAGTAAAAATATAATTGTAGGCTCATTAATTTTGACAACAGGAGATACAACCTATATTTCGCAAACAGTGATTGATGGAAATCAAAATGGAAGTGTTGTAACTTTTGAGGGTGTAGAAGATGATACAGCAATTCTCTGTGGTTTTACTATTACAAATGGAACAGGAACTCAGACTGGTCTTGGTGGTCTTATAAGACTTGGTGGAGGGATTCTATGTCGATTTGGTTCAAATATCACTTTAAAGGATCTTATTGTTATTGGAAATACAGCAGATGTAGATGGTGGCATTGGCTGTTGTAATGATTCTAATATGTATTTAAGTAATGTTACTATAACTAACAATTGGGCTTTTTATGGAGGAGGAGGAATTGGTTGTGTGGATAATTCTTATATTAATTTTGATCCAAACAATAGATGTAATATTTATTGTAACAATGCTGGATGTGGAAGTGATCTTGCATCTGATTCAAATGTAACATTAATAGTTGATACTTTCAGTGTATTACAGCCAAATGAATATCATGTATCTCCTATTGAAAATTTCAGTTTTGATATATGCCATGGAAAGATAGAGCAAGTAGAAAGTGATTTATATGTTAGTCCAGCAGGTAATAATAATAACTCTGGTATAAGTTCCTTATCACCTCTTCGAAATATTAATTTTGCTTTATCGAAAATTATAGCCGATAGTCTGCATCCACATTCAATCTATTTAGATACAGGCACCTATTCACTTTCTGATAATTATGAAATCTTTCCGTTGAACTGTCGTAGTTATGTATCTATTATTGGTGAGGGAGAAGATTTAACAATTTTAAATGGAGAGTATAATCAAAGTATTCTTTATTGTGTAGATGATGTAAATTTTTCTGTTGAAAATATTACAATTGAAAATGGCGTAGCTTTATATGGAGGAGGTGTTTCTTGCGTAAATAATTCCAATCCAGTATTATTCAATGTGACAATAAAGAACAACTGTGCTTGTTATGGAGATGGTGGTGGAATTTATTGTAATAATTCTAATCCGAGTTTAATTAATGCTACAATAATGGATAATTATTCTAATTTGGGTGGTGGGAGTATTTCATGTAATAATTCCAATCCGAGTTTGAGTAATGTAATCATTACTGACAATTCTGCCTATTATGGGGGAGGCATTTCCTGTGATGATAATTCTAATCCTCATTTAAACACAGTGATTATTACAGGAAATTCTGCCTTCTGGGACGGCGGGGGGATTTGTTGTGGCGATAATTCCTGTCCGAGTTTTATCAATGTAACCATAGGAAATAATTCAGCTGGTTATAATGGTGGGGGTATATACTGTTGGTATTCAAGTCCAAGTTTGATAAACTGTATAGTCTCTGGTAATAGTGGTAATTATGGTATATACAATAACCCCAACAACCCTGATCAACCAATTATAACATACTCTGATTTTTGGAATAATGAAGGAGGAAATTTTTATAATTGCGGAAGCAATGTTGGTGTAAATGTAACCCTAAATGCTAATGGTGATTCCTGTGATGTGTATTATAATATTCAGTTAGATCCCTTATTTGCAGATACAACAAGTAGCGATTTTCATTTAACAGAATATTCTCCATGTATAGATGCTGGCAATCCAGACACAACAGGTTTAAATCTTCCACCATTTGATTTAGATGGAAATCCAAGAATTTATAATGGCATAGTAGATATGGGTTGTTACGAATGGCAGGGTGTGGCAGTTGATGATACTATTCACACTTATCATACACTAACACTCCATCAAAACTTCCCCAATCCCTTCAAATCCTCCACGCAAATTTCCTTTTCTCTCCCCAATCCTGAAAAAGTAAAAATACAGATATACAACCTCAAAGGTCAGCTCGCTGAAACACTTCTTGATGAGAACAAACCTGCAGGAAGTCATACTCTTGTGTGGAATGCTGAAAATGCAAGTTCGGGAATTTACTTCATGAAATTATTGACAAAAGAAAAGGCAGTTGTTAGAAAATTAGTTATAATAAAATAAATCATCTATCTTAAATTTCCTGATGATTTCATTACAGGAGGACGAGATGAGAAAAATGCTCATTATCGGAATGGGAATACTATTCCTATGCACTGGAATTCTCTCTGCAACAATTATAAATATTCCTAATGATTACCCGACAATTCAACAAGGTATCAATGCTTCACAAGATTCGGATACGGTTCTGGTAGCAGACGGAACTTATACTGGATATAATAACAAAAATTTAACCTGGGATGGAAATGAAAAGCATATTGTTGTAAAGTCTGAGAATGGAGCAGAGAACTGTATTATTGATTGTGAAGAAAATGGAAGAGGATTTGATTTTACAAATACTAATCAAAATGTCAATGACATCATATCTGGTTTTTCTATCAAAAATGGGTTAGCTGAAAATGGTGGTGCAATTAAATGTGTAAATTCATCGCTGAAGATCAATAGTTGTATTTTTATCGATAACACATCAGTAGGCACTTGGAATTTTGCTGCAGGTGGAGCAATTTATTTCGAATTATCGTGTATCAATATTCATAGTTGCAAGTTTATATCAAACATGAGTAGTAACTGGTATACCACTCTTGGTGGTGCAATATATTCTTATAACTCTTCAGGTATTGTTTCAAACTCTCTTTTTGCTGAAAATAGTGCTTTTGGCGTTGAATTTGGAGCAAGAGGTGGAGGACTCTATAGCGGCTATTCAAATCTTGAACTGTTAAATAATACATTTGTATTTAATTGGGTAAATAGTATGTTTGGTGGAGAGGGTGGAGCAGTGTATTGTTTTAACTCTAATTTACAAACAACCAACTCTATTTATTGGGGTAATACAGGTGGATTTGGTATTCCAAATCAAATTAATTATGATGGTGGTCAGCTAGTAGCTGAATATAATGATATTGAATTTGGTGGATTCCCAGGTATTGGAAATATTGATGAAGACCCATTATTTGCTGATACAAATAATGGGGATTATCATTTAACTGAGAACAGTCCATGTATAGACGTTGGCAACCCTGATACAACAGGTCTACACCTTCCTCCATTTGATTTAGATGGAAATCCAAGAATTTATAATGGCATAGTAGATATGGGCTGTTATGAATGGCAGGGAGTGGCAGTCGATGATACAATTCACACTTATCACACAGTAACACTCCATCAAAATTTCCCGAATCCCTTAAAAGCCTCAACCAAAATTTCCTTTTTTCTTCCTCATCCTGATAACATAAAAATCCGGATATACAATCTTAAAGGACAGCTCGTTGAAACACTTCTTAACGAGAATAAACCTGCTGGAATTCATACTCTTGAGTGGAACGCTGAAAATATTTGCTCTGGAATTTATTTCATGAAATTATTTACGAAAGAAAAGGTATTTATTAGAAAATTAGTTGTGATAAAATAGTGTAAGGTTTAAATAAGTTTTACAAGGATATAAAAAATCCTTAAGGGGGAGCAAGATGAAAAATGATTTCATCATCGTACTGACGAAATGTAATCAGCATATATGGTTTATAAGAAAACCACTGCTAAAACTTAAATTAAAAGAACTCCCCCATTCTAACAACAATCTCTATACATTCTATCAAGTACTTTATGCAAGGAGGTAAAACAATGAATTATAAAACAAAAATTTTGTTTATTTGTCTTTTCATTTCGCTCCTTTTAGCAGCAGGAGCTATTTGTGAAGAGTTTCCTACCCGCTCTTTCACAAAAAATGAATTTGAAAGTCTTGTTCAGTATTTTGGTATATATGACTTACAAGTAAATTATGCTAAAATTATACATGGTCATGGAACGGGACTGGTTCCGCCAACTCGGGAAGAATGGAAATCAATAAAAAATGAAATCCGCATTTTAGACATGTCAAGAAAGGCATATCTTGATCTTAAAGCTTCTATTGATAATTCTGCAACAAACTGGTTCCCTCCCATCGGCAATCAGGGAAGCGAGAATTCCTGCGTTGCCTGGGCAACGGGATATTATACAAAAACCTTTCAGGAAGCAAAGGAGCATAACTGGGATCTCTCCGGATGCCAGTGGACAGGTGGTTCGACAGGTCATCCTACAACCAGCTATCAGGATAGAATTTTTTCTCCTGATTTCATCTATCATCAAATAAATAATGGTGTTGATCTGGGCTCAAAATACTATGATGCCGGCAAATTGCTCTACGATATTGGGTGCTGCTCGTGGGAAAAAATGCCATATAGTCCAAGCAATCATTATTCCTGGCCCGATGAAGAAGCATGGTATGAAGCTCCTCTCTATCGCTCCGGAACCTCGATGCGATACATTAATCTCTTTTCTGACACAAATCTTGTAAACCTTAAACAACTTCTATCGAGTGAAAATCTGGGAATCATCAGAGTTAATGCAGATTGTTATTCCGATCTCTCTTCTGACGATCTGTGGACACTTGATAATTATGGTGGTGGTGATGAAAATCACGTGAATACGATCGTCGGCTATGATGATGATTTTGGTCCCTATATAGAAGCCGGCAGCGATTCTGTTTATGGTGCATTTAAAGTTGCGAATTCCTGGGGTGTGGGCGGTTGGGAAAATGTACCTGACGGGTTTTATTATATCTCATATCAGTGCCTGAAAGACAGTATGTACTGGGTTGGTTACTATGAAAACCGTATCGGTTATGAACCAGAATTGGTTTCTGTTTTCAAATTATCTCATGATAAACGAGGAGAATGTTTTATTACCCTTGGCATCGGTGATACTCTTGCACCTGATTTAACTAAAAACTTCAACAACTTTTTCTATAATGGAGGAAACCACCCGTTCCCTTCGAACAATATCGTTTTCGATATAACTGAATTCATGCCCTACACAAATAATATTCCGACACCATACTATTTGAACGTTTTGGACAGCGGCTCAACAACGGTAGGAACAATAGACAGTTTTTATGTAGAATACTATGATGATTATGCATCCGGAACTCCAATTCAAACCTTGTACTCTTATAATACACCTCTCATCACCGAGCATGACACTACTGTATATGCGCTCATAGAAGGCAATAATGTCAGCGGAATATTTTCGTCAGACTATAGTCCCTATTATATTTATGATGATCTTACTGTACTTTATGGACAAGAACTCATTATAGATCCAGGAGTCGAAGTGATATTTATGGACACCTGCAAAATTGATATTTATGGACGTCTGGTTGCAGAAGGAACCCCATCAGATTCAATATGTTTCATAGCTCAAGATACAACAGCCGGTTGGAAAGGATTGCGGTTTAATAATCTTGATTCTAATCCTCAAGATTCAACAGTATTAAAAAATTGCAAATTTGAGTATAGTAAGAATAATTATAATTTTGGAGGTGCAATTCATTGTTCACAAACATCTAAACTTATGATTGAAGATTGTTTTATACAATACTGCCAGAGCTATTCAGGAGGGGGTATATATCTGTATAACAATTCGAATCCCATTATTAAAAATGTAAGCTTGTTTTATAATACAGCCATTACGGGTGGTGGTATTCAATGCCAATCTGGTTCCAGTCCTTACTTGGAAAATCTTAATATAAAATCAAATGTTGCATATTCCGGCGGAGGTTTATGTATTAGTGGATCTTCGAATCCCACAATAAATAATTGTTTAATTGAAAATAATATAGCTTATAATTATGGAGGGGGAATTTACTGCAGTGTAGATGTGATTCCCTTAATAAGTAACACCAAGATTATCAACAATAATTGTAATTTCGAAGGAGGGGGTATATATTGTACGTTATCCGCTCATCCGGTTTTAAAGAATGTATTGATTGCCAATAATGTGGTTTCCAATGCAATGTGTAGTTATGGTGGAGGGATATGTTGCGATTATAATTGCGATCCCACGTTAATAAATGTTACAATGTCTAACAATTCATCAGCTTATATGGGGGGAGCAATATATTGTAGACAAAATTCAGATATTTCTGGAATTAATTGTATATTCTGGGATGATTATCCAAATGAAATTATTTTAGAACCTTCTAGCTCTGCTATAATTAGTTATTCAGACATTGAGGGTGGCTGGACTGGAACCGGAAATATTGATGAAGATCCCCAGTTCAAAAATCCTGACAGCCTAAACTTTAGATTATCAGAAAATTCCCCCTGCATAAACACAGGCACTCCAGACACTACAGGACTTCATCTTCCGCTCTGGGATCTGGATGGAAATCCGCGTATTTATGACGGTAGAATCGATATGGGCTGCTATGAATGGCAGGGAGTTGGTGTTGAAGATTGGCATCCCTATTCGAAAAATATATTATATCAAAACTTCCCAAATCCATTCAGTTCATCAACCACAATTTCTTTTTCAGCCACGAAGAACGCGAAGGACACGAAGATAAAAATTTATAATATTAAAGGGCGATTGGTGAAAACTTTGGAGTGTCCCGATATTATCGGGATTAATGCTAAAGCGACACGGTCGCTTTACTCCATATCCTGGAAAGGCAGAGATGAAAATGGCAATCAACTTTCCAATGGAATTTATCTGTATCAGTTAAAAGCAGGTAATTACAAATCAGAAATAAAGAAGATGATATTAATCAGGTAATGTAACGCAAGTGTCCCCACTTGCGATATGCGATAACGCAATTGAGACAATTGCATTACAAATGATGTAACGCAAGTGTCCTCGCTTGCTACATCGCAATTGAGACTCCGATATAATCGGAGCGTTACAAATAAAAATGAAAGAAAGGAAAACTATGAATTACAAAAAAACAATTCTAACCTTAATTTGCATAATGGCTATGCTTTTTATCTTGGTAAGCAAAGAAGCTAATGCAGATTATTATCACCAGACATTCACTTTTGAGAAAGAAAATCTAAGATTTGAGAAAATTGATAAGTATGATTTTGTATCAATAAGCCAGGAAAAAGATTTAGAATTTTCAAGAGAAATTGGAAATCCACAACTTCCATTTAAGATAGTCCGTTTGTATTTACCACAAGGGAAAGAGATTTCCCAAATTACGATTATTTCAAAAGAAAGTGAATATCTTGAAGGTGAGTTTTCAATCTATCCTGCTCAACCGCCACAGATTCTAACTAGTTCAGAAGATGAAATTGAATTTATCCAACCGGCAGATGATGTCTACTCTTCATCAGAATTATATCCCGAAGAAATTGTTAAGATAGCAAAGCAAGGTTTTTTTGCAGGATATAATATTGGTTCAATTCTTGTTTATCCTTTACAATACATTCCAAAAGAGAAGAAATTAATTTTTCATTCAAAGATTGAAATAGAAATTTCATACAAGGATACAGAAGAATCACCAATACCCTTCTCAAAAAGAACTCATTTTTCAGAAACAATTTTACACAATACAGTCAAAGAGATGGTAAAGAATTCTACTGATGTGCCAGACTTTTTGCCAAGAAAAAGCATCAAAAATTCTAACCTTCCAAATCCAGATGAAGAACATCTTTATGTAATAATTACAACAGATGATATGGTCTCAAGCTTCCAACCTCTTGCTGATTGGAAGCTTAAAAAAGGTCTATCTGCTACAATTGTAACTACTTCATGGATTTATTCTGAATATATAGGTATAGATGCATCAGAACAAATAAGGAATTTTATTAAGGATGCTTATCAGAATTGGGGAACTATTTGGGTTCTTTTGGGTGGAGATACTAATAAGGTACCATACAGAACAGCATTTGCATTTGATTGTGAGACAGCAAACTATAGTGATAATTGGATTCCTTGTGATCTTTATTTTTCTGACCTTGATGGAGATTGGAATGCAAACGGAAATGATATTTATGGCGAAGTGGATGATAATATTGATATGTATCCTGATGTTTTTGTAGGTAGAGCAGCTGTGAGTAATATTGATGAAGCTGATGCTTTTGTAGATAAAATTTTAACATATGAAAAGAATCCACCTACAGATTATCAACTTAATATGCTTTATTTGGCAATGGTACTCTGGTGGGACCCTTATACTGATTCTGGAATTGGGAAAGATCATATTGATGATTTGTATGTTCCAGATAGATTTGATCCAATTACAAAACTGTATGAATCTCTTGGAAATGAAACTTATGATAATGTAATGACTGCTCTAAATAATGGACAGAATATTGTTAACCATGATGGTCATGCCTGGTGGTTTATAATGAGCTTAGGTGGTGGAGATCATTTGACAAACACAGATATGGACATACTTACAAACGGTCCTGCTTATTCAATTATGTATTCAATTGGCTGTTGGCCTGCTGCTTTTGATTATGATTGTATTGCTGAACATTTTATTACAAATCC
>JAGMCF010000230.1 GCA_023129415.1 Candidatus Cloacimonadota bacterium | reverse complement strand
TACGGAGAACGGGCAAGGAGAAGGAAAACCAACAACTTCCTCTCCTTTTAGGAGAGGATTGACCTGCCTGCGCGTAGCCGCTTCGGCGAAGGCAGGGGTGAGGTCAAAAAAACCTAATTTTGCAGATCTCATTAATTCCAAATTTATTGGAGGAAAAATGGCGTTTATATCTAATAGTAATAAGGTTGTAGTTGAGTTTCAAAATTACATCAAAGCAGTTGAGAAGTCTTTAGATGTTTTATCTGATGTATTTTTAAAGTATTTACAGAATCCAGAAGAAATTGAAGAGTTTGCAAATCCTGTTCATAAATATGAAGCAGAAGCTGATGATATCAAGGATAAGATTGAGGAAGAATTATTTCGCGGTTCACTTCTGCCTGATATTAGAGAAGATGTTTTTAATATTGTTTCTGCTTATGATAGTATTCCTGATATAGCACAAAAAATTTTGGAATTTTTTGCTGTTCAAACAATTAGAATACCTGATAAATTCATTGAGTCCATTAAGGAATTATTTATCAAAAGCATTGAAACTGCAAGAGAACTTAATAAAGCAGCATTATTTCTTCTTAAAGATTTGAAGAAAACAAAGACTATGCTTGAATGCATTGATGATTTTGAGAGTAGAGTTGATCACCTTGAAAGGGATTTAGTCCTTAACATTTTCAAGGTTGATATTGATTTGGCGAAGAAGCTTTTTCTGCAGGATTTTATTACAAAGATTGCTCAAATATCTGATGAGTCAGCACATATTGCTGATAGAATGCTGATATTCTGTATGAAAAACAGGGCATAGGATATTGAGTTTTTATTTACTTGGTGCAGTCTTTCTTGGCTGGTCTCTCGGCACAAATGATGCTGCCAATGTTTTTGGTACAGCAGTTGCGACCAGAAGTGTAAAATACGGGATTGCTGTTATTATAACTGCGATTTTTGTTATTCTTGGTGCAATAATAAGCGGAAAACCTGGTATTGATACATTGAGGAGTATTACACAACAGGATATTTTTTCTGCCTTTATTGTCTCAATATCCGCAGGAATTGTTGTAACAATTATGAGTTCTTTAAAATTACCCGTTTCAACATCACAAGCAGTAATTGGCGGGATCTTAGGAGTTGGAATTATCAGAAATGGTATTGAATGGCATAGTTTGGTCAAAATTGGAATTTGTTGGATAGGAACACCTATTGGTGCTGCAATCATTGCATTTTTGCTCTATTTTATGATTCAACCTTTAGTAAATAGAATCACTAATCCAGTAAAAAGAAATAATATTATTAAGATAGGACTCTTAATCGCCGGTGCTGGCGGGGCATACGCATTAGGGGCTAATAATGTAGCAAATGTAATAGGTGTTTTTGTTGGTGAAGGAAAAGGGATGTTGAATCTTTTAAATGCAACAATGATTGGTGGTTGTGCAATAGCCTTTGGTGCCTTAACATATAGCAAGAAAGTGATGCATACAGTTGGAAGGAATTTGGTTGTGCTTGACTCTTTTACTGCTTTGATTGCTGTCCTTGCAGAAGCGATCACTGTTTATATTTATGCCATAATTGGAGTGCCAGTTTCAACTTCTCAAGCGATTGTTGGAGCTGTTTTGGGAATTGGAATTCTGAAAGGAGTTCGAACAATAAAAATAAAAACATTGAGGAATATTCTGCTCGGATGGATAGCAACACCTGTAATCGCAGCGATTGTTTCGTCTGGATTATTTTATGTTATTGTATATGCAAAACAGCTTTAAATGTCAAAAAATTTAACAAGAACGATATATCATAGAATATATATTAATTCTAATATTATATTTAATGCATAATATATTATTAGTAACAATATATATTTGTATATGCTTAATTAGATATTCTTTTGAAAATTATTCATAATTATATGAAAGGTATATGTGAAATTCATAGACACTCATGCTCATCTTAATTTTAAAGATTATGATAAAGATAGAGATGATGTAATAAAAACAGCATTTAAGAATGGCGTGAAATATATAATTAATATCGGGACAGATTTGAAAACTTCACAAGAATCAATTTTATTAAGTCAGAAGTATGATAAGATTTTTGCAGCAGTCGGTTGGCATCCACACGATGCTAAAACATTTGAGGAAAATGAATTATTGAAAATGCTTGAATTCAAAAAAGTAGTAGCTGTTGGTGAAATAGGTCTTGATTACTATAGAAATTTAAGTCCTAAAAATATTCAGAAAGCAGTATTTGAACAACAAATTCAAATTGCTATTAATAAAAAACTTCCCATAATTGTTCATGACAGAAATGCTCATAATGATGTATTATCAATATTGAAAAAGTATCAACCTGAGAAAGTGGTTTTCCATTGCTTTTCAGGTGATTATATTTTTGCTCAGGAAATAATTGAAAATGGTTGGTTCATTTCGTTTACCGGGAATATTACCTATAAAAGGGGAGAATACTACTCAATTATAAAAGATATTCCACAGGATAGGTTTTTTGTAGAAACAGATGCACCATTCCTTACTCCAAAACCATTTCGTGGTAAAAGAAATCGTTCCGAATATGTCAGATACATTATTGAAACTATCGCAGAAATAAAGCAACAGACTCCAAATGAAATAGCCGAAATAACTACCCAAAATTCAGAAAAATTCTTCTCAATAACTAAAAAACTTGATTAGAAAAATTTACCTCAAAATAGTTTGCCTAATTTTACAGGAGATAAATTTATGAGTTAAGAAGTTTATTGTATATCGGTTGGTGAAGCTGGAAAAGGTCCGAGAGTAGTTGGAGAACACACGGATAACGATTAACGCAAGACGATTCGAGCCGCACAACCGAAACCGTTTAACGAAATATTAATTGGAGGTAAGAATGGCAGTAAAGATTGATAAGGAATTATGCACAGGCTGTGGCGTATGCGTGGATACTTGCCCGACTGAGGCTCTTTCATTAGAGGATGATATAGCTGTTTGTGATGAAGATTTATGTGTAGATTGCGGAGTTTGCATTCCAGAATGCCCTTCAGAAGCAATAACTGAATAAAGCATGAATAATTATTAATAAGCCATCTCTTCACTATTTTGTGGATGGATGGCTCTTTTTCTTTAAAGAAATTTGAAATGAAACACTCATATCCCGAAAACAGATCGGGACACCCCATTAAATAGGAAAAGATTTAACGGGGCAGGCAAAGGAGCATGAAAATTTACTCATTTTATAAATACAACAGGATAAACCTGTTGCTACCCGCTAATTTTAAAGATTTAATTTTATGAATAGGATTTTGTTCGTGTTAGTTTGTGTAGTTCGTGGCTAAAAAAAGAGATTTTCATATGAAAAACGCAATTATATTTTTTCTAATTATACTACTATGTGGATGCTCAGCTTTTCATAGTAAGAGCAATACAAAACAAAGAGTAAATAATATCAAACCAATTGAAACACAAATTGTTAAAGATTCTGTAACAACAAATGTTGGCACCAGACAATCTATTTTAGAGCAATATGAGGATATTATTGACCATCAACAAATACAAATTGATTCTCTATATCTGATAATTGGTCAACTTCAAGATTCAATTAACTTCTTAAATAGCACAATACGAATAAAAAATCATACTGATTTTCCTGATTCTTTATTTTTTGCTGGTTATAAGTTTGATCTCACGAATGAAAGATTAAAGCAAAAATTTAAATATTGGTATAAAGTTGAAATCAAATATGCTTATAAATTTATTCCAAGAAGTAATAAATATTTTCCAATTATTGAAGATATCCTTAAACAATATAATCTTCCCGATGATTTAAAATATTTGACCGCGACAGAAAGTTATTTAAGCCCTTTAGCAAAATCATCTGCTGGTGCAACTGGTTTCTGGCAGTTTATGAAATCAACTGCAAAATATTATGATTTGCAGATAAACCAGTTCGTTGATCAACGAATGGATATTTACGCTTCCACCAGAGCTGCGTGTGAGTATATTTTATGGGCGCATAAGACCTTGCAAAATATGGGAGCAGATGACCTACTTCTTGCTATATGCTCCTTTAATGCAGGTCTTAGTAACATTCAAAAGGCTATTAAAGAACAAGGTGGGAAGGACTTTTTCAGTTTGATCCAGAGAATGAGTGAAACCGATGATTATATCTGGAGAGCATTGGCAATTAAATATATATCTGAAAACGAAGATAAAGTTTTTACCAAGAAATTTGAACGAGAAGAGAGTTTGTTATCTACTTGTAAGACTGTAAACCTAACCTTGAAAGGCCATTACAAATTGGATGATTGGGCTCAGGCGCAAGGCACAGTAATTAAAAAAGTTTGGGAACTAAATCCATGGATAAAAATTTATAGAAGGAATCGATATAAATATTCTTCAATAAATGATGTAGTTGTTAGTCCCGGAACCTATACTGTATTTATACCCAAGAATTCAATACCAGATAAGGATAGATTATCATACATTGAAAAGCAGTTTTTAAATAAAAATGAGGGATATTTTGCAATAGAGCATGTCGTAAAGAGAGGAGAAAATTTATCAATAATTGCGCAAAGGTATAATACAACTGTAACCAATCTTATGAATATAAATGGTTTGCGCTCAACAACGATTTATCCAGGACAGAGATTAAGCCTGATAACAAATTATGGAAACTATTATGTAGTAAAAAAAGGCGATTCGCTTTATAAAATTTCTCAAAAATTAGGTATATCAAGTCAAAGACTTATTGAAAAAAATAATCTGTTAGTAAGAAATAGATCTGGAAAGAAGTTTGTTTGTATCTATCCAGGACAGAAAATTTATTTTTAAAACATTATTTACAAAATATGATCCAACATCCCGATGTATCGGGATAATCGTGTTTTAATATTGTTAAGACATCATTATCCAGATCCGTTCAGGCTTCCCGATGAAATCGGGGAGACTAATATATCGGGAGTGTCAGATCAGATTATGCTAAATCAAATGAAAAACTGTTTATTGCAATTTATTTTTAATATCAGCCAAAATTTTCATTGCCTCCAAAGGAGTAAGAATATTCAAATCTATATTTTTTAACTCATCCAAAATCATTCGCTCTTTATTTGTTTTTTGTGAGAGGAAATCAAAAAAATTTGTTTGAGTGTCAGAGCTTTTTTTTCTTTTGGTTTTTTCAAATAAACTTGTTTCGCTGAATTCGTTTTTTTCTAAATCAGTTAATATCTCTTTTGCTCGTGAGATCACTTTATCAGGGATTCCTGCAAGTTTGGCAACCTGGATTCCATAACTCTGGTCAGCACTTCCGGGAATTACTTTTCGTAAGAAAATTACTTTATCTTTCCATTCTTTTACTGTAATATTATAATTTTTTACTGCATTGAAAATTTCTGCCAATTCAGTTAGTTCATGATAATGGGTGGCAAACAAAGTTTTTGGAGAGATATCTTTGTTTTCATGTAGATATTCAACTACTGCCCAAGCAATGCTGAGTCCGTCAAATGTGCTTGTTCCTCGTCCTATCTCATCTAATAGAACAAGACTTCTTGGAGTGGCATTGTGCAAGATATTTGCAGTTTCTATCATTTCAACTAAGAAAGTGCTTTGCCCCAAAGCAAGATTATCAGAAGCGCCTACTCGTGTAAATATTTTATCCACAATTCCAATTTTTGCTGAAGATGCTGGAACAAACGAACCCATTTGAGCCATTAAAACAATCAATCCTACCTGACGCAAGAAAGTAGATTTCCCAGCCATGTTCGGTCCTGTTATGAGTAAAATCCTATCTGATTTGTTATTCAAATATGTATCATTTGGAATAAAAGTTTCTTCAGTAATGAGTTTCTCAATTACTGGATGTCTTCCATCTTTTATTTCTATTCTTAGCTCATCTGAAATTTCCGGTCTTGTGTAGTTACTGTAATATGCAATTTGTGAAAAATTTGTAATAACATCTAAAACTGAGATTACATAAGAAAATTTTTGCATTCTTGGAATGAACTTTGTCAGCTTGTTTCGGATTTCAATGAATATGGAATATTCCAGTTGTTTTATTCGTTCTTCAGCACCCAAAACCTGGCTTTCATATTCCTTTAATTCAGGTGTAATAAACCTTTCTGCATTTACTAAAGTTTGTTTTCTGGTATAGTCTTCTGGGATTTTATCAAGATTTGATTTTGTAACTTCAATATAATATCCAAAAACATTATTGAATTTAACTTTCAATTTGGGGATTCCAGTTCGCGCAATCTCTTTATCTTGAAGTTTTGCAATCCATTTTTTCCCATTTTTGCTCACATTTCGCAGGTTGTCTAATTCCTTATTGTATCCATCTTTGATGATTCCACCATCTTGAATAGTAAGTGGTGCTTCTTCTATTAGTGCATTTTCAATTATTAAGATTACTTCATCAAAACTTTGAATAGAGCTAAATAATTCTTTAAGAATCTTTGATTCACAATCCTTTATTAAATCAGAGATAGGTTTAGAAAGATGAAGGTAATTTTTCAGAGCAATCAGGTCTCTTGGATAGGCTTTACTTGTGCCAATTTTGCTGATAATTCTTTCAATATCACCTATTTCTTTCAAAATATTAATTAGTGAATTTCTTATATGAGATTTATCAAGCAGTTCAGAAACAGAATCTAAGCGATTATCTATTTCAGTTTTGTCAATAAGAGGATTTAATATCCATTGGAAAAGTAATCTATTACCCATTGGGGTTTTTGTATAATCAATTGTATCAAGAAGAGTTCCTTTCCGCTCCCGTGTTCTTATAGATTCTATCAGTTCCAAATTGTGTCGTGAAATTGCATCAACTTGCATAAACTGATTGGCTTCATAATATTTTAGATTTGTAATATGTTGCAGTTCTGTTCCTTTTAAATCTTGAAGATAGGATAGGATAGCTGCAGATGCGCAAACTGCATTATTTTTTCCAGCTAACCCAAAACCATCTAATGATAAAACAGCAAAATGTCTTTTTAAAATATCTTCTGCTTCGATAAAATCGTATCTCCATAATTCATATTTTGTGAATGTTGGAGAATAAAATATTTTTATATCTTGTTCAAATTTTGATTCCGTATTTTCAGGTAGAAGAATTTCGGTAGGATGAATTCTTACAATTTCATCCAAAATTTTATCATTTGATAATTCTGAACATAAGAATTCACCAGTTGAAATATCAATAGATGCAAATCCGTAATTTGATTTTCCTTCATATATTGCAGTAAGGAAGTTATTTTTTTTCCCCTTTAAAAAGTCATCTTGTAAAATAGTTCCAGGTGTGATGACCTCAACAATCTTTCGCTTGACTAATTTTTTAGCGAGTTTTGGGTCCTCAACTTGTTCACAAATTGCAACCTTGATTCCATTATCAATGAGTTTTTTTAGATAGTTATTTAAAGCATGATAAGGGAACCCGGCGAGTGGAATGGGATTTTTCTTATTTTTATCTCTCGTGGTAAGGGTAATGCCCAGAGTTTTGGAAGCCGTTTTCGCATCATCAAAGAATGTTTCATAGAAGTCTCCCATTCTGAATAGGAGCAAGGCATCAGGTTGTTCCTTTTTGATGGATAAGTATTGATTCATTAAAGGGGTAAAATTTTGTGAAGAACTTGATTGTGATGATTTTGTCATTATGGCTTTTTGTAAATAAAGGAAGATATCGAGTTTTTCTTCAATTTATTCTGAATATATTGAGCTTCTGTTTTTGTCTTATATGGTCCTAATCCAACTGCAAAATAATTTTTCCCTTTAACAATTTTTTCATATATGAAAATATCATATCCCTTTTGTCTAAATTCAGCTTTTGATTTCTCTGCTTTCTCTTTATCTAAAAATGCAGAAAGTTGAACAATATACTTTTTGTCAAAGTCAGTATTTATTTCAGGCATATTGATAGAGGAAGTATAAATTCCTTTTTCTGCAAGGTTAACAAGTTGTGATTCAGCCAAGAATCTCTCATCTGAATATGGATATTGATTTATCACCTCTTTATAAGAGACAATAGCTTTATCAAATTGTGATAACTTTTCATGGCTCAATCCCATCATATATAATAGATTTGATGAGAAATTTTTGTTTATATTTGAATTTTTCAAATTTTGGAAGTGATGTAAAGCAGAAGAAAAATTTTTTAATTTGAAATATGAAGTTCCAATATTAAATAATGCCAATTCTATTTTAGTATTTTCATTGCCCATTTCGAGATATTCTTTTAAATAATCTATACACTTATTATAGTCCTTCAATGCAAAACAGTTTTGTCCTGACCAGTATAATGCTTCCTTAGAATCTGCTATTTGGGAAATTGGATTTTTCAGGATTTGGTTAAGATATTTCTTAGATTTTGAATAGTCTGAACTGCAGAAATAATTTTTTGCAAGAGCTAATTTGGCTTTATAAATATAATTATTTTCTTTAAGATTCAATATTTTTTTATAGTATTTATTAACTTCATCAGAAGTTTCTGCACATTGAGCAATAAGAAAGTAGATTTCTGCAAGGGAGTTTGTATTATCAGCGGAATCTATTGATTTTTCCAGTATATTTTTAGCAGAAGTATAATTTTTCTTTTTAATTTCTATTTTTGCTTTGTTGATCTCATAAGAGCAGTCTGCATAATTATGATTTGAAATTAGAAATATAATAGACATCAAAACAATAAAGATTTTTTTCATTACTAAGTTGTAGTTTGAGTCTAATAATATATAGGAATATTTTGCTATCTGCTCATTAGTTTAAGAAATTCAGCGTTGCTCTTGGTAGTCCTCATTTTGTTTTTAAGAAATTCAATTGAATTGTATGGACTTTGAGTTTTGAGGTATTTCCGAAGGACAAAGACGCGATTTCTAACTTCTTCTGATAAGAGTAGTTCTTCTCTTCTAGTTCCAGAAGTAATAAGGTCTATTGCAGGATACATTCGAAGGTCACTTATTGAGCGGTCTAAGACAAGTTCCATATTTCCAGTGCCTTTGAATTCTTCAAATATGACTGTATCCATTTTACTGCCTGTTTGCACGAGAGCGGTTGCTATGATTGTCAGGCTGCCACCTTCTTCAGTATTGCGGGCGGCACCAAAAAAGCGTTTGGGCTTATGAAGGGCATTGGCATCCACACCACCAGAGAGCACCTTTCCGCTTGCTGGAACAATAGCATTATATGCCCTTGCAAGACGAGTAATGCTATCTAACAATATTACAACATCTTTATTGAATTCTACCATTCTTTTTGCTTTTTCCATTACCATTTCAGCTAAACGAACATGGTGATAGGATGTTTCGTCAAATGTGGAGCTTACAACTTCTGAGTTTATCGGTTTTACAATTCTTTTCATTTCTGTAACTTCTTCTGGTCTTTCGTCAACCAGCAGAATTATTACATATACTTCTGGATGGTTTGTTAATATTGCATTAGCAAGTTTTTGAAGTAACACTGTTTTTCCAGTTCTTGGTGCAGCAACAATTAGTCCTCTTTGCCCTTTGCCTATAGGAGTAAAAAGGTCAATTATTCTTGCAGAAAGTTCCTCTTGGGTTGTTTCGAGATTTAATTTTTCTTCTGGATAAAAAGGTGTTAGTGAATCAAAGTTAGGTATCTCAGCAGCTGATTCTGGGGGTTCTTCATTAATAGCATCAATTCTAATCAGTGCAAAATATTTTTCATCATCCTTTGGTGAACGAACAGGACCAGAAATACTATTCCCTTGCTTGATATGAAATTTCTTTACCTGGGCTTTTGATACATAGATATCGGAACTGCCACTATTGTAATTATTATTTGCATATCTCAGAAAACCATAACCTTCATTTGTAATGTCTATAACCCCGGTTGTGAATGACAATCCTTCATTTTCAGCTTGTGCTTTCAAAATACTAAAAATTAGCTCTTCTTTTTTTAGAGATTTGTATCTTTTTACTTCAAATTCTCTCGCTAATTTATAAAGCGCATTTACAGTCATTTCTCTTATTTTTTTGAGTTCAACTATATCTTCCATAATACTCCTTTGTTTTTTATTTTGACTTTAAAATATCGTTAATATGTGTTTAAATTTCTTATTTTAATTTTCCAAATTCTTTATTTATGAGTCCACTCTAAAAAGCTCTTTCCCACGAAAAACACGAAAAATAAATACCTTGCTTCGCCGTAGCCCGCCTTCCGAAGTTCTACGGCGGACAGGCCCGCCTTCCGAAGTTCTACGGCGGACAGGCTACGCGAAGGCAAGCGGATATTATTGAATTTACATAAATTATTTTTGCGTTTATTCGCGTTCATTCGCGGTTAATGACTTTTTATAGTAAACTCATTTATGTTTTTCCAAAAATATCAACTTTCTTTATAGAAAGTAAGACAAATGGTTGTAATTTATCAATCAATGAATACTTTGTTTAAACCGTTCTTCTGCTGATGACCTTCTTATATAAAAAGGTTGAAGGTTTGCAATGGATTTATAATCATAACTTAATTTAATATTTTTCTTAAATAGAATATCAATAAGTGATGCAGCTCGTGGATAATTAAGATGAGAGGGTGCAATTTGAAATTTAACTTTTATGATTGAATCTAATTTCTGCTCTAAGTTTTCAATAAATGGTCCAACAAATATCACTTCATCTTTAATACAATTTGCAAGTTCAGAAAGTGTGAATAATTGAGGATTAATTAATTCATCCAATTGTGAAGAATAAATTGCACTATAAACTTGTCCTCTACCAGCATCCAATAAAGCGCAAATATTTTGATTAGTGACGGTAACATTGTTTGCAATAGACATCAAAGTTGAAATCGCAATTAATGGAATTTTTTGTCCATAACAGATACCTTTGGCTGTGGAAAGTGCAATACGCAGACCTGTAAATGAGCCAGGACCATTTGCGACCGCAACAGCATCAATTTCATTGATATTTGTGTTAGTTTGTTTTAACATCTTATCAATATTTGGTAATAAAGTTTCAGAATGTGTTTTCATACTATTAAGTGTATGTTCAGCAATTATCCTTTTTTCTTCTGAAATTGCTACACTACCATAAGTTGTTGAAGTATCTAAAGCAAGGATTTTCATTAGGATTAATCAAGCAAGAAATATTAGCAGTTACTGACCTGTTCATCACCTAATGGATTTTTTGTTTCTTTTGGTTTGGTTTTGTAGGGTATAGCACAAAGAAAGCGAAGAATTATATCACCGACATTTTTAAATTGATGATATATATTAGGATCAACATAGATAACATCCCATTGTTGAAATTCTTTTTCGCCATCAGCAGTTACCAATAAGCCAGTTCCTTGCAGGACAAAAACTTCATGTTCCCAATCGTGAGTATGATATGGGGTGTGACCCTCCGGCTCAAGTTCAAACATCCGCAAAGCAAAGTTTGTAGCATTATCCTTATCTGAAATAAGCCAACGAATTTTAACATTTTTTGCGCCTTCAACGGAAACATCTTCTAATGTAACATCATTAAAATGCGTAAGTTTCATTAACACCTCCTATTGATTTTTCTTATCAGGCTGTTAAATTCCTTTTGATAGGTTACTCTTATTTTCTAATGTCAAAAAGGATGATATAGTTTTTATTAGTCAAATTTTTTACTTGAATATTAAATATTCACAATCAATTTTAACATTTTGCCTTTTTATTAATACTCAATCTCATAAAGATACAGTCCCTGTGGAGGAGCAGTTTCTCCTAACATTTTATAGTCTTGCTTCTCCAATATTTCCTGTATGTAATTATCAGGCAAATCATATTGAGAAATTTTTAATAAAGTTCCGATAATTCTACGAACCATATTATGTAAGAATCTATTGGCAGTTATGAAAAAGTGATATTGATTTTGATATTCTTCCCATTTTGCAGATATAATTGTACAAAGGCAATTATTCAGATGAGAAGTATCACTCGCAAAGACTTCAAAATCATAAGTTCCAATGAGATATGGCAAAGCCTTTCTTATTTTTTCTGACTTAATTTTTTTCTTAGGGAAGTATGCAGAATAATTTCTTTCAAATGGGTTGAAAGTCTTGTTGATTTTGTAAAGATAAGTTCTACTTTTAGCAGAAAAACGGGCATGGAAATCTGAATCAACCTTTTTGCAGTCTTTAATATATATTGAATTGGGGAGAAGACTATTTAATGCTTTTATGATATTCTCTGGAAGCATTCTTGTCCTGGCACTGAAATGTGCATATTGATTGTAAGCATGTACACCGCTGTCAGTGCGTCCAGAAGCAACTAAACTTGTTTCTATCTTGAAAATCTTGGTGAGACATTTTTCCATTACAGATTGAATAGTAATATACTCCTCCTGGATTTGCCAACCGTGAAAATCTGTACCATCATAACAAAAGTTTAATAGAAATTTTTTCATCTGAAAATAGCACACAGATTACACACCCCGTCTTCCCGACAAATCGGGAATCCACCCCTCTCAAGAGGGGATTTTTTTAGAAATTCCCCTCTAATAAGAGGGGTCTCCAATTCATCGGAGGGGGTGTGTTATTTTCATCATCCTTTGCCTGCCCCGTTAAATCTCTTTTCCTATTTAATGGGGTGTCCCGATTCTTTTTGGGACAAGTATATTTCATATTAGTATAATTAAAAGGATTTGAAGCATTAGTATTGATGGAATCACAATATCAATTGGTTTAAATTCTAATGCAATCCCAGATTCCTGAGCCGCGTTAGGAACAAGTTTAATCGGGAAGGAGCTGATTAATATTTCTGAACAAGTTGAAAGGCTTTTTGTCCTAATAATTGATTTTTCTAAAAATGAAGTAAAAATGGGTGAAATATCTGATAATCTTATTTTCTTTCCTTTTTGCAATTTATATGCTATTATCGTTTCAGAAAATTGGTGGTAGAAGATTGGTATGAAATTGATAATTCCATATATAAATATGATAAAATTGTCAAAAAGTTTGGATGGAAGAATTGCTCGGACATTTTTCAAAAATGCATATTCTGATGTTGTATAAATCAAAATTGTGGTAAAACATACTAATATTGTAATTTTGAGTATTATCATTAAATCTCTTTGCCATGAAGTTCCCAAAATAAATCCTAAAAGAAATATTGTGAAAAATAATGGTGAAAGTCTTAAAATTGCTGATATTGATTTTCGAAGTAATCTTGGATTTATCAAAAATATTATTACCAACATTGTAAGAACAGAAAATATGACTATTTTTTCTTTTATAAGAAATAGACCAATTAATTCAAAAAATACAAAAATTATTTTTCCTATTGGATTAATATCATCAAGATTATATGCCATATTTTAACTAATAATTGATATTAATCCCTTGGAATTTGTAATATTTGATTAGGATATATAAGGTCAGGATCTTTTATCTGATCTGTATTTGCTCTAAATATAGTAGGCCATTCAAATGGATTGTTATATATTTCTGGA
>JAGMCF010000023.1 GCA_023129415.1 Candidatus Cloacimonadota bacterium | reverse complement strand
TGAAATTAATTTAACCTTACTCAAATTGTGGAGTAGGTATTTTAAGAAGTTAAATATGACTTATTTAATAATTTCAACTCCTGCGAAAGTTGAACTATTTATATTCTTAGTGTCTTTGCTTGCCCCGTATGGAAGAATGACCCCAGTTGGATAAAAAAAATCCAACGGGGTAAACTGTATCGGGGTGTCTTTCGTGGCAAAAAAACCTCAAATGAGCACGATAAAAATAATATCCTGGAATGTGAATGGCTTGCGAGCAGCATTAAACAAGGGATTTATAGAATTTGTCAAAAGTGAAAAGCCAGATATTTTATGCATACAGGAAATAAAATTACAAGAAGGACAAATTGATTTACATTTTAATGGTTATTTTAATTACTGGAATTATGCAGAAAGGAAAGGATACTCAGGAACAGCAGTATTCACAAAGATTAAGCCTATTGATGTAATGTATGGCATTGGAGTAGAGGAGCATGACAAAGAGGGAAGGATTATTACATTAGAATTTGAAGACTATTTTTTAGTAAATGTTTACACCCCAAATTCTCAAAGGGGGCTTACAAGATTACAATATAGACAGCAATGGGACAAAGACTTTTTGCAATACTTAAAAGGATTAGAAAAGGAAAAATCAGTGATTTTTTGTGGAGACCTAAATGTAGCACATAAGGAAATAGATTTAGCAAATCCAGAAAGAAACAGGAGGAATGCAGGTTTTACTGATGAAGAACGGGAAGGATTTAAAAATATTGTTCAAGAAGGATTTATAGACTCATTTAGAGAATTTCATAAAGAACCGGGTCAATATACATGGTGGAGTTATATGTTCCATGCAAGAGAAAAAAATATTGGATGGCGTATTGATTATATCGGAATATCAAAAGTCCTAAGAAATAGATTAAAAAATGCTTATATATTATCCAATGTGATGGGTTCAGACCATTGTCCTGTGGGGGTTGAGATGGATTGTTAAATTATCTATGCTAAAGTGTAAAACTTTCGCAAGGATAAATTCAAATTGAGAAAAACTTGACTTTAATTTCAGTATATTAAGTATTAACAAATATAATAAATATTTTCAAATCTAATGTAATACTCACTTAAGAATAAATTATACAATTAAAGGTGGTAAGCAATGGAAATTTCAGAGGCAAAAGCTGATGTCTTCTGGTTAGCATTTAGGAGTCTTCCCAAAAAAGAACGACATATTTTTATTGAAAAGCTCTTTGTTGATAAAGAATTCAGGGAAGACCTGATTGATACAATGATTCTTGTGCAACGTCATGATGAACCGTCAAGGCCATTGGAAGATTATCTAGCCGAACGGAAATGATAGGACAACAAAATTATAAAATATATCTAAAAAGATCAGCAGAAAAGGAATTAAGTCATCTACCTTTGAAAATTCATGATAGGATAATTAAGCGGTTGCTTTCTCTTAAGAAAACCCCAAAATCTTTAAATGTAAAAAAGCTGCGAGGTAGAGAAGGCTATAGAATTAGAGTTGGAGATTATAGAATTCTTTATGAAATTGATGAAAAGAAAAAGCGAGTTGAAATTGTATCCATTGGTCATAGAAAAGAGATTTATCGTTTAAAATAGAATGTTTTAATTAAGAAAAAGATACTTTGTTATTCCAAGATGTGATTGGTTCAGACCACAGTCCAGTGGGGGTTGAGATTGATGTATAAAGTTAGTTTGCGAAATTTGTAAACAGTTAACAACAATTTAATCTATCTTACTACTTCTAGTTTCAAAAACACTTCTTTCCCAATTCATATTCCATTTTTTTCTAAAAAAGGAATTCAAAAAAAGAATACATATTTATTTTAGATGTTATAATTACTCATAATATAAATAATATTTTTATTTCAAATAATAAAATATTTGACAAAAGATAACAAATATTTATATTATATGATATAAATTTAAGTATAAGGTAATATGAATAATAAAATATCTTCGGCAGATTATATTAAAAGTTTGCGTAAAAAATTAAATCTCACCAGAAAAAATCTGGCATTGATTCTTGATGTTTCCGAACCAACAATTATCCGATGGGAAGGTGCACAAAAAGGAAAAGATGCAACAGCTATTGATAAACATAATTTACAACTTTTAGAAACTTTAAACTGGCTTTATGAAGAAGTAAAAAAAGAAACAAGCAATGTTCATTTAAAATATATTTATTCATTAATTTTAGGAAGTTCTGAAAGTAAGAAAGCAATTGAAATTATGAAAACATTAGGATTCGGTTGGATAACTGTTGGACTTACGGCAGCTTCAGGTCTTACAGCAATGCCTTTAGGTCTTATTTTTGGGGGACCTATCATAAATGCTTTAATACTTGGAAAACTTGCATTAAATAAGAAATGCAATGAAGAGTTATTTAAAAAATTAAATTCCTTTACACAAAAATATGGTGCAAAAGGATTATTATATCTTGCTGGACAAATAAAAGAAGGAATAGGCATAAAATAAATTTGGAGGAGGCATGAAAAGTTACGCAAATCAGGTAATCACCAGAAAGAAACTTGAAGAATTATTTAATGAGAATAATCCAATGAAAACTATTGCAACGATTGAATACAATGATAAAATAGGAAAAGCTCGTAAAATAAAAAACACAAAAGAATTTAAGTCTGGTGAAATTATTGTATTTTGGGAAAATAGAGAACAAACAAAATTACCAGAAGAATTTTTATTGATTAGTATAAGTTGGGAATTAAAATAGCAAAATAATTATTAAAAAAATATGAAAAAAGAAATTGAGTTTAATATTATAAAAGAAAAAATGGAAAAAATTATGCATGACGAAAATATCCCTAAAATTATATATAAATATATGCCAATTAATGAATATACTTTCAAGAACTTATTAAACAATCAAATATTGTTTTCAAGTCCAAAGGATTTTAATGATCCTTTTGATTGTAAAATGTTTAAAATTGCAAAACCTTCACGAAAAAATTTGGAAGATTATTTTAAAAAATTAAATAAAACTTCTGAACAGATAAACAATATTACTAATGACTATTACAAAAACCCAGAGGATAATCTAAAACACGCTCAAGAGACAGTAAAAAAAGATGTTGAAGATTATTCTATTGCTTGCTTCTCTTGCACCAAAGAAAACATATTGATGTGGAGCCATTACTCAGATAACCATAAAGGTATTTGCTTAACTTTCGATTCACTAAATTTATTCAAAAAATCATTGCATATAGATAAAACAATATTAAATGTATTGAGAGTTAAATATGTTCCTGATTATCCTGAAATAAATTATTTTATTCCTAATAAATTTAAGGAGGAAGTCTATAATATGTTTAAATATAAATATAATTTTTGGGATAAAGAGAAAGAAGTAAGGTTTATTTCAGAAAAAAGAGGTTTAATTTCTTTTAACAAAGAAGCACTTTTAGAAATTAATTTCGGATGTAAACTTGAAGAAGATGATCCAGATGATAATAGAAAAAAAATCATTGAACTTGTAGAACTTTACAATTATCCAAATGTAAAATTCTTACAAGCTACAAAATGTGAGGATAAATTTGGATTGAATTTTAAAAAAATTGACATTTAGAAGCAAATTAAAAAATTGTTTAAAAAATTAAATAACTTTACACAAAAATATGGTACAAAAGGATTATTATATATCGCTGGGCAAATAAGAGAATGGATAAATATAAAATAAAAACAAGAGGAGAATAATTATGGAAAATGAAAAACAGACAAAAGAACAAAGTGAAACTAAAGCGGTAAAAATTTGGAATAAAGTATTGAGTACTTCTTTCAAGTTACCAGGTACACGAATAAACAGAAAAGATTTTTTAATAAAAGAGTTATCTAAGAAGTGCAAATTAGCGCAGGTTGAAGAAGCAATAGAAAGTAGACCAACAGAAGCCAAAATAAATAGTGATATAATTGATGGTATTGCAAATAGTTGTATTAAATGGCATACTGTTCAAGTGACAAGAAACTCATTCTTGGCAGGACTTCCAGGTGGTTGGTGGATGGCTGGAACAGTACCAGCTGATCTTGCACAATTTTATCATCATGTTATTATACTTGTTCAAAAATTAGCATATTTATACGGATGGCCAGATTTACTTGAAGATGATCAAATTGACGATGAGACACTACTAAATATTACTCTTTTCATTGGTGTGATGTTCGGTGCAAAAGGTGCTACTAAAGCTTTATCTGAAATGGCTAAAAGATTTTCCGTTGAGGTAATTAAGAGATTACCTCGTAAGCCATTAACAAAATATGCTATTTACAATATTTCAAAACAAGTAGCAAAATGGATTGGAGTAAAAATAACTAAGGAAACATTTGCAAAATCTCTTGGTAAACTTATTCCTGTTGCGGGTGGTTTTATTTCAGGTGGCATAACTTATATTACATTCAAACCTATGGGATATAAATTAAAAAAGCATTTAGCTAGTTTAGCGCTTGCTAAATAATCAAATTATGGCAAATCTAATATTCAAATTACCTGAAGTAATTAATTTAGTTAAATTAAACGCAGAACTTCCAAGTCAAATTAAAACAATTGAAGTTGTTGAAAACCGAATCAGATTAACAATAAATGCAGGAAAATTAATTCCTAATATCAACGTTTTCATCAGTTTTGATTCTTTTCAAAAAGGAATGGTAAAATTAAAAATTGAAGCAGGAAAGGTTCTAAAACTATTTTCAAAATATCTTTTTCAAATTATTGAAAAAAAGTCAATATCTAATGTAATTTTTTTTCATAATGGTGAAATGCTGCATGTTGAATTAAATAGAATTTTGGAACAAAAAGTTAAAGGTATTCAGATTAAATCAATAATTGAAAATAATGGTATATTTAAATTAGTATTTTAAATAGTTGAGTATTATAAACAATATTTATGGAAGCTGCAAATTACCTTCCGAACAGTAGATGCACATTCAGAACGGTGATGTATAAAATGTAGCATTTAATAATATGTTTTATAAATTTAAGGAAAATAACATTAATAATTATTTCAAGTACTTAATTCCTTAGCATATATCTTCCAAGATTATTTTTTTCTCTCTTTCTTATTATATCAGAAGATTACACAATATTTTTTACACTCCCCAATATTTGTTTTTTTATTTAATCAGTTTTAACTTCTAAGAATACCTCTTTGCCATTGATATACCAATCTTTCATATCCTCTTGTTTTTCTTTACTATATTTTATATCTAATTTATTAGCTAATGTCTCTCTTTTTATATCTTCACCATAACGCTCACATGTGTTTATAATTTCTATTGAACCAGTTGCTCCAATAATCTTAATCCTATCCATAATATCAAAATCATTCTCTTTTCTCATAAACTGAATTTTGTTAACCAGTTCTCTCGCATACCCTTCCAGAATTAATTCCTCATCAAGTTTTGTATCTAATGCAACAAATACATTCCCTTGTTCCGAAAATACAAAATTTTCCTTATTAAGAGTTTTTATATCGAGACCTTCAGCAGTTAGTTTGATTTCTACATTATCAACATCAAGATGATAACAACCATTAGTATTTATCTCATCAACTAAATGATTTGCATCCATATTCTTCAATGCTTCTGCAATATGCGGAAGATGCTTGCCATATTTTGGTCCAAGTGTTTTAAAATTTGGTTTTACTTCATAATCAATAAACTGACTCTTATCAGAAACATAAGCTATATTCTTTATATTGATTTCTTCAATAATTAGTGCTTTCATTCGGTCAACAACATCTTTAAATTGTTCAGGCAGATAAAGAGTTCTCAAAGGCTGCCTAACCTTAATCTGAACTTCATTTCTTGCTGCGCGAGCAAGAGTAACAATATCGATTACATTTTTCATATCATCTTCTAATTTTTTATCAGTAAGAGATTCATCATGCTCAGGGAAATTTTCAAAATGGACACTCTCTTTATTTTTAATAATTCTATAAATCTCCTCCGACACAAAAGGAGCAAATGGAGCACAAAGTTTAGAAATATCAAGAAGAACTTCATAAAGAGTCAGATATGCTGAGATTTTGTCATCTTGCATTCCTGGTGCCCAGCAGCGTTTTCTAATGCGTCGCACATACCAATTACTAACATCATTGATTACGAAAGTCTGAATCAACCGCACAGAACGGGTAAGGTCATATTTTTCATTGTATTCAATAACATTTCTTATTACTGTATTCAATCTTGATATAATCCAGCGGTCCAGCTCTGGACGGTCTTTTATATCTTTTTTATAATTATTATAATCAAATTCATCTATATTTGCATAAGTTATAAAGAATGATAAGACATTTTTCAAAGTACCAAAACATTTATTATTAACTTCCTTTATACCGTCTTCATCAAACCTTGTGGGTGTCCAAGGTGGACTGACAGCAAGCATATACCAGCGGGTAGCATCAGCACCGTATTTATGCAAAATGTAAAACACATCAACAGCATTACCTTTTGATTTGCTCATCTTTATACCATTTTTATCCAAAACAAGGTCGTTAACCAGACAGCTTTTATATGAGGAAACACCTTTTATGAATGTTGAGATAGCAAGTAAAGTATAGAACCAACCTCTTGTTTGGTCAATTCCTTCTGCAATGAAATCTGCAGGGAAAAGTTCGGTATCAAATATATCACTATTCTCAAATGGGTAATGCCATTGACCAAAAGGCATTGCACCAGAATCAAACCAGCAATCAATTACTTCTGGGGTGCGGCGCATTTTCCCACCGCATTTTGGACAGGTAAATTCAATATCATCAACATAAGGTCTGTGAAGTTCAATATCTTCAGATACTGGGCTACCATCAGGCATTTTTCCTTTTTTTATCAAACTTTTGATAGAATCAGGTGAGTCCTGATTTTTACATTTTTCACAAACCCAGATATTGAGAGGAGTTCCCCAGTATCTATCACGGCTTATTGCCCAATCAATGTTATTATCAAGCCAGTCACCGAAACGTTTCTCACCAACATATTTTGGATACCAATTGATTTTTGCGTTATTTTCTTTCATCTTGTCTGCAAAAGCAGTGGTCTTGATATACCATGACTTCCTTGCAAAATATATAAGAGGACTATTGCATCGCCAGCAGAAAGGATATGTATGTTTTATCTGTTCTCTATAATATAAAAGCCCTCTATCTTTCAAATTATGAATAATTCCCTTATCTGCATCTTTAACGAAAATACCTGTCCATTCAGTGATTTCTTCTGTAAATTTTCCTTGTTCATTTACTGGTTGAATAAAAGGCAAATCATATTTTTTCCCGGTGCGATAATCATCTTCACCAAAGGCAGGAGCAGTATGTACTATTCCTGTGCCATCTTCCATTGTAACATAGGTACCAGGGACCACATAGAATGCTTTCTTATCGGGAATTATAAATGGAAAGAGTTGTTCGTATTCAACATTTTCAAGTTCAGAACCTTTATACTCATCAACAATTGAATATTTTTCTTTGATATTATCTAATCTTGCCTTTGCTAAAATTAACTGACAACTGGAGGATTCAATCTTTATTTTTACATATTTATATTCAGGATGAACTACTAATGCAACATTGGAAATTAAAGTCCATGGAGTGGTTGTCCATGCAAGGAAGTATGTATTTTCTTCATCCCTTATTTTGAACTTAATAAATATAGATGGATCTTCTACTTCAAGATATCCTTGTGCAACTTCATGGCTGGATAAAGGTGTTCCACAACTTGGGCAATATGGCACGATTTTATTATCCTCATAAATCATCCCTTTCTTCCAGAATTGATTTAAAAGCCACCAGACAGTTTCAATATAATCATTTGTGAGAGTAATATACGGATTATCCATATCTAACCAGTAGCCCAGCAGGTTTGTCATCTCACGCCATTCTTTTTCATACTTAAAGACAGATTCACGACATTTCTGGTTGAATTTTTCGATTCCATATTCTTCAATCTCTTTTTTAACAGTAAAGCCAAGCTCTTTTTGGATTTCAATTTCAACTGGCAAACCATGAGTATCCCAGCCAGCTTTTCTTTTAACCTGAAATCCTCTCATAGTTTTATAACGGCATACTACATCTTTAAGTGCTCTGCTAATCACATGATGTATTCCAGGCATTCCATTTGCAGTAGGTGGACCTTCATAAAATATAAATTGGGGTGCTCCTTCTCGAACATCCTCACTTTTTATAGCAATGTTATTTTTAAGCCAATAAGAACTTATTCTTTTCTCTAACTCTACTGGTTTTTCTTTTACATTTATCTGTTTATACATACTGTCTCCAATTTTACCACGGGAATTACACATGAATTCCACAAGAATATAAATTCAAATTTACTGCATTATTCTCGTGCATATCTCGTGGTTTCACATTTTTTTGATATAAAAAAACCGCAATAGGTTACCCCATCACGGTTAGATAGAATATTAGTGATGACCGTTAGGGATAACTAATCCAGGTAAAAATCGGGATTATTTCAGTGTTGATTTTCATATATAATTTTTCCTTAAATTTTTTTCGAAAAAACTCATAGTTTATACTTCGTGTCAAGAATTTAGTAAACTCTGAATAAATAATGCTTGGCTATCTTTGTTATCTGGCATTGTATAAAATACTGTAAAACTTGACATAATAAGCCGTTAAAATGTAAATAAGTAATATTAAAAAATTGGCTGTTTAAAGTGAAATATTATGTCTAACAAAAAAATCTGGCATGTTTTAGTAACGAGCAACTCATCTTCCGGAGTAAGAAATTACCTTTTTTCTAAAAGTATAGTCACCTTAATATTCACTTTTATTCTACTTATTTTAATTTTGAGTGGTATATTTACATATTTATTTTTTAATAATGAGTTAGACCACGATAAGATGCGAAGATTGGGTGAACATAATACTCAATTAAAGAATGAGATGTCTCGGATCAATGCTTTATTAGACACAATGAAGAATGAGTTGGAGAATCTTCAAGAAAAGGATAAAGAGGTTCGTAAATTAGAAAGTATGCGTCCAATTGATGACGATATTAGACAAATGGGTATTGGTGGAATACAATATATTGATTCTACTTTCTATACTTTCGAAGAAGAACTATTTAATTTGCACAATGAATTACTCGATAAAATGGATTTGTTCAAGCGTCAACTTGACTTCGAAATTAGTAGTTATGATGAAATCACAAAATTTCTAACTGTAAAAAATACGATTTTCAATCATACCCCATCAATAAAACCAGCAAAGGGGAGAATCTCTGACACTTATGGTTATAGAATTCATCCTATTACAAAGATTCGTCATTTTCATTATGGAGTAGATGTTGCCAATAAACTTGGCACATTTATTTATACAACCGCTAATGGGATTGTAATTGAAACAGGTTTTGATAAAAATTATGGTAAATATATATTAATTGATCATGGATATGGTTACAAAACATACTATGCACATCTTTCTAAACAACTTGTAGAAAAAGGTGATGCTGTCACAAAATATATGATAATTGGACAGATGGGCAACTCAGGTTGTTCAACCGGGACTCATCTGCATTATGAAGTGAGATTTTACGGCAAAGCCAAAAATCCCTTAAATTATTTCAATAAGAAAAAATCCACAATTTTTGTTGATAAAAGATATCTCTCATAATTTATCAAACAATAATTATCCGAAGGATCTCCGCCAGAGGTAGATCTTCCTCGGGCATGATGCCTTTGGCATGAACTGATAGAGAGCGGATTAATTGAAAAAGGCTTTTATTTTCTGTAATAATCCCATTAATTATCAGAATAACAATTTTACTTTAGATATTGATTTATCCGGGACTATTATAGCAGCAGATGGAGGAGCAAATTATCTCTGTAAAAAGGGGATTATCCCGGATGTTTTAATTGGTGATTTTGACTCTATCTCTCCTGAATATCTTAATGTATTGAAGAAGAAGTCAAATATTATAAAATTTCCTGTTGATAAAGACAAAAGCGATACAGAACTTGCTATTGAATACTGCTTAAAAAATGGTTATAATGACATCACCTTAATAAATGCTGTTGATGGTAGATTGGATCATTCGTTAACAAATATTTTTCTTATTGAGAAATTTATAAAGCAAGGTCTTAAATTACATTTTTTAAATGCTAAAAGTGAGATTTATGTTGTAACAAATAAGGCTAATATTCCTGCTAAAATTGGCACAAATATTTCTCTAATTTCACTTACTGATTTCACTTTAGTAAAAGAAACTAAAGCATTGAAATTTCCCCTCAATAATGAGAAGCTGTATCGTTCAAGTAGTAGGGGTATTAGTAATATTACAACTGAGAAAAAATTCTCTATCATTGTTTCTTCTGGGATTTTATTAGTAATTATAGAAAGGTAAAAGATGGCAGAAATAAAATTTGAAAAAGCTTTAAATAGGCTGCAAGAAATAGTTGATTTATTAGAAAAGGGGAATGTTGATATTGAAAAGTCTTTAGAATATTATGAAGAAGGCATTAAATTAATCAAACTTTGTTCTGAAAGATTAAAGAAGATAGAAAATAAGATTTCTTTATTAAGCGAAACCGAGTAAGAGCAAAAGGAATATGATTAATTTTACTTGATTTTGTCCAAACATTAAAGTCTTAAATTTTTTCTCTCAGGAGAATAGTAATGACTAAAATGATGCGTCTTAAAAAAGATGTTAAAGAGAAAAGAGAATTAGTCAATATTACGATAGATCGATTCTTACCCCGCAAAGATGAGTATCCTAAAATAATTCACAAAGCAATGCGTTATACTCTTTTTGCAGGCGGAAAAAGAATACGCCCTTACCTAACAATTACTACATATCAACTTTTTGGTCATATGGATAAAAAAATATTGCCCGTTGCCGCTGCCATTGAATTAATTCATACTTATTCCTTAATCCATGATGATTTGCCAGATATAGATAATGATGACCTAAGAAGGGGCAAACCTGCATGTCATAAGGAGTTTGGTGAAGATATTGCTACTCTTGCTGGTGATGCATTAATTATTGAGGCATTTAAAATATTACTTACAGTAGATGCAAAACCCAAGGTAAAAATTGATTTAATAAAGGAATTTGCTGAAATAACTGGAGATACCGGTTTACTTGCAGGTCAAATTGTGGATATTGAGAGTGAAGGGAAAAATGTTTCTCCAGAAACTCTTGATTATATTCATATGAATAAAACAGCCAAGTTGATTACCACTGCTGTTCGTTTTGGTGCAATTCTGGCTGAAGCAAGTGAGGACGATATAGAAAGAATAACAGAATATGGTAAAACTTTAGGAATGCTTTTCCAAATCGGAGATGATATTCTCGATGTGGTAGGATCTGAAGAAAAAATGGGTAAAAAAACTGGACTTGATGCACAAAGAGGGAAAGCTACTTACCCCAAAATATATGGAATAGAAAAAGCAAAGGAGAAAGCTCACGAGTTACAGATCAAAGCACAGGATATTATTTCATATTATGGTCCTAAAGCTGAATTTTTGAAAAAGATTTGTATTTACATTGCGACCAGAGAATTTTAAGGTTATTCGGCAAAAACAGTTGAAATTCTATTGAACGAGGTTAATGGGGGAAATAAGGGAAATAAGGAAATATGGGCTGTATGCTGTTGAACTTATTTTTCTCTCTCCTTATCACCCGATAATCCTATACCCTTTTTATTTCAACTAAAAATACCGAAGAGTCATTTTAATGCCTATCGCATTTCGGAGAAATGATTAAAGTAAAAATTAAAAGATTATCCAAAACTGCAAAATTGCCAGAAAAGATGACTCCCCATTCTTCTGGATATGATATATTTGCTGATTTATCTCAAGATTTTGCTATTTCTCCTAAAGATGTTGCTTTGATACCAACCGGTTTTTCTTTAGAAATTCCTCAAGGATATGAAGCCCAAATTCGTCCAAGAAGCGGTCTGGCAATCAATCATAAAATAGGAATCTTAAACTCTCCCGGCACTATTGATTCTGATTATAGAGGGGAGGTTAAGATAATAACTTTTAATTTTGGTGATGAAAGTTTTATTGTAAAACCAAATATGAGAATCGCTCAGATGGTTTTCTCAAAGGTTGAAGATATAGTTTTAGAAGAGACTATTTCTTTAAGCAAAACAGAAAGAGATAGGGGTGGATTTGGACATACGAAGTATTAGGCACTTAAAAAATGAAACTTACCAACAAGTTGTCGTGAAATGACTAATTACAAATATCTAATTTCTAATAAAATATCAAAATCCAAAACACAAATTACAAATAAAAAACAATGATCAAAATTTCAAATTCAAAACAAATCGAAGCATTAGATCGTTTGTTATTTCATCATTTGTATTTGTAATTTATTTGTTTTTTGGAATTTTATAGTATTTGGGTTTTGAATTTCTAACTTGGAGCTAATTTGATATTTATCATTTAGAGTTTTATTTGATATTAGTTCCGATTTATCGGGAAGAAATTTATCCCACTCGGAGAGTGGTCTTTTTTCTATGCTTATCTTAGAAAAAAATTAGTATTTTATCAATAATATTCGTGTAATTTTTGGTTCACCCTTCGTAGTCCCGATATTTCGGGACGGAGAACGGGCAAGAAATTTTTATTCTGCCTTGAGACTCTTTTATAAAGGCTATTTAAATGACTAATTACTCCCGACCTATCGGGACTAATTTCTAATAAAATTTCAAATATCAAATACCAAATATAAAAGGATTATTCTTTGGAGATTTTATTTTGGCATGATTTGACATTTGGGCTTTGTCATTTTATTTGACATTAGGAATTTGGATTTAGAAATTATTGACTTTATTACTGATTAATATTTCCTGTTTGGTTCTGCCTGCCCCGTTAAATTTTCTTTTCTATTTAACTGGGGGCTTGTCCAGGTTAGGATTATAGATTATATCAAATAAAAATGAATCGCTAACTTTTGTGTAATCTTACTTTTAGAAATTTACTTCTTAATGAATTCTTATTCATGTGATGACCTTCAGTACAAAAATCTAACACTTTTACAAAATAAAAAGGGGTATCGTAGTTCAGAAGATTCTTTAATTCTATTAAATATAATTATTGAAAATATTGGAATTAATTTTACCGGCACAGCATTTGAATTTGGCACTGGATCCGGCATTATAGCTATTCTTCTTGCAGCCAAAGTTCCTCAAATTTCTATAACTGCCATAGAATTTCAACCCTCACTTTTTGAACTCGCTCAAAAGAATATTGTAAGGAATCATCTGAATAATAGAATCAGTCTTATTGAGATGAATGGGAAAGAATTTAAAAGAAAAATGCCTTTCAAAAAATTTGATATTGCTTTCTCAAATCCACCATTTTATCCCGTTGGTAGAGGAAGACTCAGTCCTGATGAAGAAAAGAGAAATGCTCGGCATGAAATTTTATGTACTATGGATGATGTTATCACAGCTTTTGAATACCTTCTTAAAATGAATGGATTAGCTTTCATTATATATCCAACATTTAGATGGAAAGAATTTGATAATAAAATAATTAGAGGTAATAAGAAAAAATTTGTCCTGCAAAAATACTATTTCTTTAGGGATATAAATAATAGACTATCAGATAATATGTTTAGCAATTGTTCATCATCAGCCAATTATGAAAAAATTCTTACAAGCAGCAAACTCTTCGTTGCAAAAATGAAAAGATTATAATAAGCATGATGTTTCATTTATTTGGCAAACAATATAAGAGATTAATTGGACATCTAATCTTTATCTGGTTAATTATTATTATTTCAAGTGTTGCTATTTTAGGTGTTTACTATGGTGAAGATAAAATTGAAGAGAGAGTTAATCAAAGTTTATCTCAATCTACACTAATTATGTATTTTACTCCGAATATAGATACAGAAAAGATTATAACGGAATTGATGAAATATAATATAATAAGGAAGTTCAACCTGACTACAGGATTGGAAAGTGTTGCAAA
>JAGMCF010000229.1 GCA_023129415.1 Candidatus Cloacimonadota bacterium | reverse complement strand
TTGCAAAAGAGCATGTTAAAGAAGTTGAGCCAACCATATTTTTTATGGACATTCGCGCTTATGGAAAAGATTTTGATAAATTTTATGATAGAGCAAAAGATATTGGAGTTAGATTTATTCGAGCAAGAGTTGGTAAAATTGAAGAGATAAAAGAATCTAGTAATTTACTGGTTTATTATATTAATGAGAATAGAAAACTGGAAATTGAGGAGTTTGACCTTGTAGTGCTTTCAATAGGATTTAGACCAACAGAAGATATTATAGAACTTTCTGATACGCTTGATGTTAGATTAAATCCATATAATTTTATTGAAAGTATGGGTTTTTCTCCAATAGAGACAACTCGTCCGGGTGTATTTATTTGTGGTCCTGCAGTTTCACCAAAAGATATACCTGAAACAGTAATGCAGTCATCAGGAGCAGTAGCAGAAGCTGCAGAACTACTTGCAGATGTTCGTGGAACAGAAATTATTGAGAAGATATATCCACCAGAAAGAGATGTGATTGGTGAGAAGCCAAGAATTGGAGTTTTTGTTTGTTATTGCGGTATAAATATTGGTAGTGTTGTTGATGTTCCTGCTGTTGTAGAATATGCAAAAACATTACCTAATGTTATATACACAGAGTCAAACCTCTTCACCTGCTCACAAGACACTCAACAAATAATAAAAGAAAAGATTGAGGAACACAATCTTAATAGGGTTGTTGTTGCATCCTGCTCGCCAACAACTCATGAACCTCTCTTTCAGGAAACTTTAAGAGAAGCAGGACTAAATCCATATCTTTTTGAAATGGCAAATATCAGAAATCAATGCAGTTGGGTGCATAAAGATGAACCAGTTAAGGCAACTGAAAAGGCAAAAACATTGGTAAAGATTGCTGTTGGAAAAGCAAGGCTCTTAGAACCATTATTTACAGTTACACTTGACGTTACGCAAAAAGGATTAGTAATTGGTGGAGGATTTGCTGGTATGATTTCAGCCCTTTCTATTGCTGAACAAGGATTTGAAGTTGCACTTATAGAGCGTGAAAAAAATCTCGGAGGAAATCTTAAAAAACTTTATTATACACAAGAAGGTAATGATGTTCAAGAATATCTTAAAAATCTTATCTATCAAGTAGAAAATAATCCACAAATAAAAGTTTATAAGAACTCAAAAATAAAAGAAATACAAGGTTATATTGGTAATTATAAAACTATTATTAAATCTAATGATTCTAATTCGCCAACTCCGAGACCCCAATACATCGGGGATAAAATCGGTTCTGGCGAAGAAGCGGAATATGAACATGGCATAATAGTTATAGCAACAGGTGCTAATGAATCCAAACCTGATGAATATCTATATGAAGAGAACGAAAATGTGATCACTCAATTAGAATTAGAGAAATATCTTGTAACACAAAAAGAAAAATATAAAAAACTTAAGAACATTGTAATGATTCAATGTGTTGGGTCAAGAAACGATGAACATCCATATTGTTCAAGAGTATGTTGTACCCAAGCAATAAAAAATGCTATTAGACTGAAGGAATTAAATCCCAAGATGAATATCTTCATTTTATATAGAGATATAAGGACTTATGGATTCTTGGAGATGTATTACCAGCAGGCACGGGATAAGGGCGTAATTTTTATCAGATATGAAGAAGATGAGAAACCGGTCGTCTGCCAGAGAAAGGATAAGAATAGTTTGATTGTAGAAATAGATGACCGTATTATTGGCAACAAATTAGTTATTGAACCAAACCTGATTGTGCTTGCCCCGGCAATGGTTCCACAAGAAGATGCTTATAATTTATCCCAAATGTTGAAAATTCCCTTAAATGAGGATAATTTCTTTATGGAAGCTCATGTGAAATTACGACCTGTGGATTTTGCTGTAGAGGGTATTTTCCTTGCTGGCTTAGCGCATTCACCAAAAGGAATAGATGAGACAATTTCTCAGGCAAAGGCTGCTGCAGAAAGAGCCTGTACAATAATATCTTCGGATAAATATACTGCAGAAGCTAATATTGCCACAGTAGATGAGGAAGTATGTGCTGGATGTGGAATATGTGTTTCTGTTTGCCCTTACAATGCTTCTGAACTTATTTTCAAGAATGGTAGAAGAGTATGCCAGATTAATACCGCACTTTGCAAGGGATGTGGAAGTTGTGCCTGTGTGTGTCCTTCCGGTGCAATGCAACAATACGGATTCAAAGAAACACAGACTTTAGAAATGGTATATGAGGCACTTTGATATAACAATTTTTACTATCAGTTAAACAATAAAGATAAATGGTTATCCCTTTAAAAATAGCAAAATAATTCCGCCACCGTCAGGGAGTGGTCCATTCTTCGTAGCTGTAGAACTACTACTGCGAAGGATGAATCCCTGACGGCTCCTTTTGCCGTCCACAGAGTCGTCATGGACCATTCCGTGACGAAAACCCAAATTGCTCTTTTCAACAAGATTTAATTCACATGAATTTATCCCCCTTCGGGGGATTTATCTTGCTGATTAAAAGGTATAGTCATTTAAAGATATTACATCTTATTTTCTAACTTTATCAGATCATTAAGTAATAACATCCACCATTTGGCGGAAAATGAAAATTCATAGAATTAATATTTTCATTCTCTTTGAAATCTGGTATATTTTTAAATACTATATTTATTATTCTTTGTGCCTTGGTATCCCCGATTTAATCGGGGATTGTGGTTTCGTAAAACCCAGCTACATTGTTTTGCAATAGCCTGTCCGTCGTAGAACTTCGGAAGACGGACTACGCAAAGGCAAGCAAAACCGAAATATGTTATTGACATAAAAGAATTGAAAAACCATATAAGCTATTTTGTGTATACAGAGGAACTTTAATGGAAATTATTAAAACCAGATATATTAGCCTAAAGGAGAAATACACGCAATATTGAGTATACACTCCCCAATTAGGGTAGGTTCACGCAATATAGTTGCGTGGACACATCCGTTATGTGCAATTGACTTAAAAAAAATATTAATATTGGAGGTAAAAAAATGAAGAACATTCAGGCAAAGATGTTTAATAAAAAAGCTTCTAATCCGAAAAATA
>JAGMCF010000228.1 GCA_023129415.1 Candidatus Cloacimonadota bacterium | reverse complement strand
AGCAGTTCATATGTTGCTTAGCCAACATATAACTGTTTGCTTGAACAAGCTCGATATTGGGATAAAACAGAATAAATTTTGGGGAAATTTTTTTTACAGATATCGAAGTTTCTTTTCGTCTTTAACTTCTCCATACAGTTCAATATATGGTTTTACCGGACTGGATAAAATTTTGGGGAAAAGGACTTCTTCTATTTGGTAAAATCCAACAGACTGGGTCATTTCAACAACAATCTTAATAGGCTTTTTGTCGCCTTTACTTATTGAGACATTCTGTATTGAACTTGAAGAATATTTATGGATGTCACCGACTCTTGGAGTTTGGGATAAAAGTGTGGGTATCCGGGCTCTACCTTTTTCCATATCACAACCATCGCCAATTAATACAAGTCCTGCTTCTAAAGAATGGATTTTCTGAGTTGCCATATGTCCTATAATGCCTTCAATGATCAATGAGCGCAGGATTACCTTTTTACCAAAATCATTTTCATAAAACTTTCCTAATATTCTATCAATAATTGGAAGAGAAAGAATCACACTAATAGTTTCATGGTTGTCTCGTGAAGCAGTCATTCCTATGTCGTGCAATAAAGAGGCAATTAAAACTGCGATTTTACTATCTTCAACTGAGCCAAGTCCTTCTTTTTCTAAATTGAATTTAATTCCTGCTTTGGATAGCAAATCAAACATTATGAGTGCATTTAAGGCAGTTTTTCTCATATGGACTGGACCGTGGTCATTAAATCCTAACCGTTTTATTGATACTATATTTGTATAATCTTGCAGCGTCTGTATTTCTTTATCAGTAAAAATAAGAGCAACAACCGAAGCTGATTTTCCAGACAATTTTGATAATATGATATTTTCTAGATTAATTTGTTTTTTTGATTTTTTCATTTTTTTTTCAGTTTTATAAGACCTTCAAGGTTTTGAAAAACCTTGAAGGTCTCTTACTATAATTCCTTCTTTTTCTTATATGAAATCCGCTCAACAATACTGTAAATAGTTGGTATAATAAGTAATGTAAAGAAAGTCGCTGTGATAAGTCCACCTATAACCGCAATAGCCATAGGTGCTCTCATCGCTGAACCTTGCCCGGTACTTATCGCCATCGGGAACATTCCACCAATAGTAGTAATAGAGGTTATCAACACGGGTCGCATTCTGTCTGAACCAGCCTGGATTATGGCTTTTTGAGGTTCCAGCCCTTTTCTACGCAACTGATTAGCGTGGTCAATAAGCACAATTCCATCATTTACAACAATTCCAGATAAAACAATAATACCAACAAAAGAGATTGCACTAAGCGTTGAACCTGTTATGAACAGGATAAAAATAACACCAACATAAGCAAGAGGCAAAGTAAACATAATAACAAGTGGCTGTTTGAAAGATTCAAACAGGGAAGAAAGAATAACATACACAAGAAGCGCAGCTAACAGCAAAGCATAGAATAAAGTCTTGAAGGTCTCTTTCATATCTTCATACGCACCACCAAACTCAATAAAATATCCTATTGAAAGATTATCTTTGATGTCTTTTATAGATGTTTGAATTTCCTTTACAGTGCTTCCAATGTCTCTTTTTGTCATTTTAATTAGACCAAAAAGTTTGTATTCCTTTCTAACAACATTTGCTGAAATAGTAACTTTTCGTGTTTGATGTTCTCGTGAAATTTTGATTGGTCCCTCACCCATTTCAAAAGTTGCAACTTGTTTTAAAGGTATTGTAAAGCCCAATGGGCTGGTAATACTAAGATTCTCAACATCCTGAAGGCTGTTTCTACTTTCCTCATCCAAACGAACAAGTATATCAATCTCATCTCCGGCTTCTCTAAATACGCCTGCTACAGTTCCGAATGTAGCAGTTTTGACAACAGATGCAACCTGCAAAATTGTTAGCCCATAACGGAATGCCTTATCTCTATCAATATGAATATGAAGTTCTGGTTTGCCTTGTTTATATGAATTATCAACATCACACACGCCTTGAATATTTACGATCTTATTCTCAATTTCTTCACCGATTGATTTCAAAACTGGCAAGTCCTTTCCGAATAATTTAATAGAAATTGGCGATTCAGTCCCTCCCATCATTTGTCCAGACATATCTACAAAAGTCAATTCCACGCCTTCTAATTTTGGGATTTTGCTTCTTACTTCTTCCACTATCTCTTCAGAACTTCTTTCTCTTTCTTCTTTATCAAAAAGGCGGAAAAAGACCTGTGCTTCATTCGTGCTTTGAGGATTAGTCGGGTCAGCGGCAGCACCACCTTCTGTCATTGGTCCCACCATTCCCATAACATATTTGACCTCTTTAATATTTCCAACGATTTCCTCTATTTGAGATACAAATGTATTTGTCTCTTCCAGACTTGTTCCAATAGGCGTTTTTATATTCAGAGTTTGCATTGGCATATCTGTTTTGGGGATGAATTCTGTGCCAATTAAAGGGATGAGTGCAATGGCAATAATAAATATAATACCCATCATAATGAGTGTCTTTGCCCTATGCCTTAAAGATAAATTAAGAAGTTTTAAATATTTATTTCTAATACCTATAAACATTTTTCCAGTGGCTTCTTGATATTCTTTTCCAGATTTGCGTTTTTTGAAGATGATAGATGCGATCATTGGAACAATAGTTAATGCAACAAATAATGAAGCACAAAGAGCAAAAGCGACAGTTAAAGCCAATCCTCTCACTAATTGACCGGTAAATCCACCAGCAAAAATCATTGGGAGAAACACAGCGATAGTTGTTAATGTTGATGCAGTAATTGCCATTCCAACTTCCGATGCACCAATTTTTGCGGAAGGTATTTTTCCCTCACCCATCTCAAGGTGCCGATAGATATTTTCAATCACAATGATAGCATTATCAACAAGCATTCCCACGCCAAGAGCAAGCCCTCCCAATGTCATTATGTTAAGAGAATATTTTGCAAGATAAATTGGAATGAATGTGGCTATCACAGAGATTGGAATTGCTAAAGATATTATTGAAGTCGGTCGCCAGTTCCGTAAAAACAGGAACATAATAAGTATTGCGAGTAGTCCGCCAAACATCAGATCAGAGCCAGTCCTTGTGGTTACCCGTGATACTATATGTCCCTGGTCAAAAACTTCAGCGAACTGAATAGCCTGTGGCAATTCTTTTTTGATTATTTCTAATTCTTTTTTTATCCTTTCAGAAACCGTTACAGTATTTGCTCCTGATTCTTTGCTGGCGAACAGGATTACAGTCGGCTTTCCATTGGTTCGTAGATAATAGCGTTTTTCTTTGAAACCATCCACAACTTTCGCAATATCTTTAATATATATAACATTTCCTGCTTTCGTAATTGAAATCGGTGTATTCTCAATCTCTTTGATAGACTTGTATTCTCCGATTATACGGAGAAGAAATTCATCCTGTCGTTTTTCAATATAACCTGCGGTCTTATTTAGATTTTGAGTTGATAGGATCGCGACTAGTTCATCAATTGAAATATTATTTTGTTCTAATTTAACTTTATCAATAATGACCTGTTTTTCTGCTTGTTCACCACCCCATACCTCTATTGCAGCAACACCATCCAGATGTTTAAGTTTGGGTTCAATCTCATCTTCAATAAGTTTTCGCAGTTCAAAAGCATTTTCCATTCCAGTGATACCATAATACAGGATAGGCATTTGTGAGAGATTAAATTTCATCACCATTGGTCTTTTTGCACTGGTTGGTAAATAATCCAAACTCCATTCTATTGCATCACGCAGGTCTTGAGCGGCAAAATCCAGATTCGTTCCCCAAACAAATTCAACCATAATCAAAGATATACCTTCCATACTCTCTGACTTAACATTTTTTACTCCCTTTGCACCTGCGATAGACCTTTCCAATGTTTTGGTAATCATTTCTTCAACATCTTCGGATGAGGCACCAGGATAAGTTGTAACGATTGAAATAGTTGGATAATCTAAATCTGGCAGCATCTCTAAACCAAGTTGAGTAAAAGCCACAATACCTAAAATGATAACTAAAATTGTGAGCATTATTACTGTAACTCTTCTATTCACAGAAAATTCAGGTAGTTTCATTCTTTCTCCTAAAACTAATTCGACGCAGAAAAACGCTGATAAAAATATAGTCTATATTTTCTGCGTTATTCTGCGTCCCCGATTTAATCGGGGATAGTCAGTGTTCATCTGTGTGCTATTCAAATCTATTTTATAACCACTAAGGCGCCATCTTTTAGCCCGACATTGCCGCTTATAACAATTGTATCACCAGCTAAAATCCCTTTTACAACTTCAATTTCACCTTCATTTTGCAGACCCAAGATTACTGTTCTTTTAATTGCTCTACCATTCTCAACCACGAATATCTCGTTGTCATTAACAACTGCATTCTGTGGCAACACAACAGCACTTTTTCTTTCAGCTATGATTATTTTTACTTTTCCATATTGTCCTGGTTTTAATCTTCCATTTTTATTATCAATCAAAATTTCACAAGGAAATGTTCCAGACATCTTATCTGCTTCTGGCGAAACATAATTTACAATACCAATGAATGTTTCATCTGGATAAGTATCCACACTAACTTTGGCTTTCTGACCCTTTTTTATAAGATTTATATCTTTATCAGAAATACAAACCTTTATTTTTAACTCATTTATATTAATGAGTTTCAGTATTGCTCCACCCATCATAGGAGTGAATTCTTCCCCAGATTTTTTAAATTTTGCTGAAATGATTCCTGAAAAAGGTGCTCTTATTTCGGTATTGTTTTTTAAAAATTCATATCCTGCTTTAGCAGTTTTATACCCTGCTTCTACCTGGTCAAATGCTTGGTCGCTGATACTTCCTTTTTCTTTCAAGGCTTTCATTCTATTGTAATCTTTTTCAGCAGAGACAAATTGTGCCTCAGCTTGTTTTAGTTGTGCATCATCCATAAGCAACAACAAGTCACTTTCATTTACAATATCACCTTCTTCTACCAAGATGTCTTTAATTCTCAATGACATCCCGGAGCCAATATATGCTTCCTGAACCGCTTGCAGTTGACCTGTGAATAGTAGGAATTCTTCAATGTTTTTTTGCTCCGCGAGAGCAACCTTTACATAGTTTTTGCCTGTAAACTCTACTTCAGATTTTGCTTCTTCTTTTTTTGAACAAGCCGTCAGTATAATCAATGATGCAAATGCTAGTGTGATTAGGTTGAATAAAATCTTTTTCATCTTTTCCTCACTTTTATTTAGATTTTTTGATTTCACAAATTTCCTATTCGGAGTGGAGTGCGAAAACGAATTCCGATTTATCGGAAGGAACTTTTCGCTAGTATTTAGTATGCTGAAAGTTCGTCCTCCCAAATTATTCGGGAGAACTCGTTTCAGCACTCCATAGAAAAATGTTGCAAAATAGCTTCATTTTTTATCTTCTCGTTCCCAAGCTGGGGCTTGGGAACGAGAAGGAATTATAAAATTTTTCTTTGTGTCTTGGTGACTTTGTGGCAGAATTTCATTATTTTTTCATAAATTTATCCAGATTATATTTTGCCAGAATATAATCATAATATGCAACCGCCAAGTTCATCTCACCCGCAAAGAGCATAATCTCAGCATCAAGAAGTTCACTATTCGTAACCATTCCCTGTTCATAAAGATTATTGACGATCTTATGATTTTCTTTTGCATTTTTTAAAGCAAGGTTATTACCAACAACCTTTTTTGACTTGGTCACCAAATTGTAAAAGCTGTTTTCTGCACCCATAAGGATTTTTTCTCTTGCATCATCTAATTGAAATTTTACTTTGTTTAATTCATATTTACTTTTTTGTAAATTTGTGTAATTTGCCCCACTCTGAAATATTGGAAAGGAAGCAACCGCTGCGATTGTCCAGTTGGTTTCACCGTCAAAATCTAATTTATCATCGCTTTCAAACTGCCTTGAGTATTGTAAATTAAATGATGGCAAGAAATTGCCTTTAGCTATCTGATGACCCTTTTTTGCAATCATTTCAGTGATTTTTAGATTTTTTAAACCCGGATTAAAATTTTTAGTTTTAGTAAGAATATCTAACAATTTATTATCCTTTTCAGAGTCTGATAATGAAGCATATTTATCAATTTCATTGTTATATTGAATCAAAACAATTTCTTCAGGTAAAGGAAGCTTATCATCTTTTATACTCAGCAAATTTTTCCAAACAGTTTTAAGGACTGAAATACTGTTCTTTATTTCTTCAAGAGTGATTTTATCATTTTCTACCTTAACCTGCCATTGCAATTTATCAGACTTTTTTGACATCCCTAAATCAAATTTTTGAGATACTTTTTTTAATTGTGCTTGACTTGATGCTAAGCTTTTTTCTGAAATTTCAAGAACATCATTCATCTTTAGAATATTCAAATAAGTTTCTGCAACAGAATAATCAAGATTATTTTTTCCGCTTAATGACATAAGTATTGCTTGTTCTTTTGCTAATTTTGAAATTTGATAACCTAAAAATATCTTTCCCCCATTAAATATTGGTTGTTGGATTGTTAAACTTGTTGTATAATTAGTTTTATACATACCACTTGATAGTGCTCCTGAAGAAAACGGAATTTGATCACCTGTAGAATTTCCAAACGCATCAAGAACAGGAATATATATCGTTTTATTTGCCATATTGTATGTATTATCATCTAATCTCAAAACAGTTTCATCAAGAGAAAATTTGGGGAAGAAGTTAGTTAAAGCATTTAGTTCATTCCACTTTGCTTGATTAATATTTGCTTTTGTAGCAAGAAAGTTCTTGTTGTTTTGTCTTGCAATTTTTTGAGCTTCTTCAAGAGAAATAGCAAGCAAAGATGTATTAACAAATATGAGTAATAATATTAATGTTATTTTTCGCATCATTCTTCTCCTTCATCTTCATGATAAAAATAAGACTCATCAGTTGATTCTATTTTTTTAATTAATTCTTGAATTCTTTTTTTGACTATTGGTCGAATATCATCAGCAAAATCAAATAGAAATTTTTTATTAAATGGAATTTCTTGAAATTTTGGATCTGATTTTTTTTCAACTACAAACTTACTATGTTCGTCAATATAATTAAGCCCCTCCCTTAGAATCTGTAGTGCTCTTTTTTTTGTAGTTCCTGTTATGAAAGCAATTCCGAGAAAAGCTGGGTTAGCAGGTATTTTTTTTGAGTCCAATGCTTCTTCTACATTCTGCTTAAGAGATTTCTTACCTTTATCAGTTAATGAATAAATAGTGCTTGGAGGCATATTACCATGTTGTTCTTTCTTACCAATAATTTTTCCATCTTTTTCTAACTTGTTAAGCGTGCTGTAGATTGATGGTTGCTTTATTATTCCAAATCTGTCAATGTCTCTTTCATGAATTGTTGATTTTAGCTGATAACCATAAGCTGGTTTTTCATTTAGTAAGCCTAAAACAATTAATTCATTTTTATTCATAAGCATTCCTTAATAATTTATTAGTTGAAAATTAACTATTCAATAATTTAGTAGTTAAATTTATAATGTCAAATTTTTTCTTAGTTTTTTTTAATGATTTCAACCTTGCGAAGGTTATAACCTTCGCAAGGATATAAGTTTATCCCAATTTTTCCAAAACCAAATTTTCAACTTTTTCTGATAGTACTTTTGAATCTTCAAGAATTTTTTCAGCTTCAATTATAATTTCCTTTTTTAACTGTTCATCATCAATACCAGGCAGATTTATTTTTATATTAAGGAATGCTCCTTTTGCTCCTGTTAAAGCAGTGATTGCAGAAACACCTGCATCAGAAACTGCATTGGGATTACCCTTCTCCGCTGCAGTCATGCTTAGTTTGATTACTTCATAACAGAGTTTCATTGTGTTAAGTGGAACTTTTGTCGCATTTATAATAGCTTCTTGAATGGCATTTTTACGGATTTCTATTTCTTCATCAGTTTTCTTGGGGAGTTTCATTGCAGACATATATTTGTTGAAGGCTTCTGTATCCTCATCAATAGCATTCAATAAATTTTTCTTTAACTGCTGAGCCTTGAAAGCCGTTTCCATCATAACTTTTTCATTTTCTTTATATGTAAGCCGTTCTTTAGAAGTTTTAAATTTTCGCTTTCCAACAGTAAGATTTCCTACCATAGAGGTCAATCCAGCAGCCAAACTTCCACAAAGTGCTGCCACACTTCCACCGCCTGGTGCCGGCAAATCCGAAGCAAGCTCATCCATAAAATCTGTCACACTCTTGTTCACCAGTAAGTCCTTTTTTGCAATCCGATACTCTATGATTTTATCATCTGGATCAAATTTAACAATATCACTTAATCCCAAAGAAATTGTTGCAATATGAACCAGTTCCTTCTCGCTTACTGCGTATGAAACCCCTTGATTTTGGAGAAAGTACTTGCCAGCCATCAACATCGCTTCAAGTGGGATAAGACCAACTAATTCACTGCCAGTTACAACCAAACCATTTTCCAGAGCCAATTCTCGAACTTTATCAAAAACTATATGAGGTGGAGAGATTTTGTAATTTGTGAAATTTATAGAGATTTGTGCCTGGCCATATTCCGGTATATACCATCCAATCCCCTTAACATTTGTAAATAGTCCGGGGATTTGTATTATATTTCCATTTTTATCAAGAACAGGTTGGTAATTTTCGTCCCGCTTTCTTCTGCCCTTTTCTCGTATTATTAGAGCTAAATCTTTAGCCTTTTTTACATCTCTCGTATTGAGATTAATATTGTATGCAATCAAAAATTCCCTTGCGCCAGTAATCAAAGCACCTGGTTTTGCATTGAATTTTGCAGATCCAAAATCCGGTTTAAATTTAGGGTTTTTTAATTTATTTTCAAGTCCTTCATACTCCCCCTTCCGAACATAAGCAAGAT
>JAGMCF010000227.1 GCA_023129415.1 Candidatus Cloacimonadota bacterium | reverse complement strand
CATCTTATTAAACATTTTACTACTTCCTTTAAATTATTTGCTTCTTCTTTCATCTTTTCAGCAAAAAATACCATATCATCACCATAAGCAATAAATCTATAGCCTTTATCAATCTTCTCTTGCAATAATTTCACATCGGAATGAACTACGTGAAATCCACCAGGCTTATTTGATTTATTTATGAATTTTTCAACTGAGTGTAATGTGTTAATAAATTCTATATCTTCAAATTTGCCTGGTATCCCCATAGATGCAGAAAGATCATAAGGGCCTATTATAAAACCGTTCACTCCTTCAATAGACATTATTTCAGGTAAGTTTTCTACACCTTTTATATGTTCAATTTGTACAATAACTATACTATTCTTTTCAATCCATTTCTTATACTCTTCGAATCCAACTCCATATTTCTGAGCGCGTGATAAGCCAACACCCCTATTCCCAGTTGGTGGATACTTGACTGCATTAACTGCTCGTTCAGCATCGTCTTTACTATTGATCATCGGAACGATTACACCTTGTGCACCAGAATCCATGACACGTTTAATAATAAGTTCGTCATTTTTCCCTACCCTAACTAATGGAACACATTTTGAAAGTGATATTATTTGTATCATTTGCATTGCAGCAAAATCATCGATTGATGTGTGTTCCATATCGATTACAAGCCACTCAAAACCGGCTTGAGCCATAATTTCTGTTACCGGTGTATATCCAAAAGACAGCCATGAACCGATTGTCAGAGAATTGGACAATAATTTTTTCTTCAAATCTACCTGTTTCATCAATAGGCCTCCCTCACTTTTTTCTAAATACTATAAAATAAGGTGAGTCAAGTTGATCTGTTATCTGATCAAGATTACTAATAATATAGAGTTTGGTTTCAAAACCAATGTTCTCCGCTGTGGTTAATACCCTTTTATGAAGAGTTTGAGCACTATATTTTCTATGCGTATTGCCTTTTGTACGCCAATAGAGTGTTTCCCCCTCAGCAACAACTGGTTTCTCTTTTCCTGGTTCAGCAGGATTTCTACATATATATCCAAAATTATGTAAATATAGAGGAATAATTATGGCTAAACCGTCTTTCTTTAATATTCTGTACATCTCTGGAATTAACTTAATATCATCTTCATTCAAGAACATCTCATAGGCACAATGCAATGATATTTTATCACATAAATTATCATTAAGCCCAGTTGCAGTAGCATCAGCACCAATCTTATCACCATTAATTCCCTTCTCATAAACAAAATCCAATTTATAACTTGTAATTGTATTATGAAAAGTCCTTGCAATATCAGGGAATGTGCTGGACGAACTGGCAATATCTATATATATATCGTTGTCTTTGAAATTAAAAATCTTAAGTGTAATGAAATGTTCTAATGCTTTTCCTCTAAACCTACCCTTTCTTCTTCTCTCGATATCCTCTATATAAAAGTCTGGATATTTCGCGATTTTCAAATATTCTTCAAATTCCGTTGTGTCCACATAGTAGGAGATGGGTTGATACCCTAATTCTGATAGATCATTTGTTATTTTGTCAAAATCGGGCTTTCCAATTTTCTCAAAATTATTATCAACTCGAAAAAAAATCGTTAATAAAGGGGAAACAATTCCTCCCAGAAATATCAACTTTATCGTTTTTATAAGTCCATTTTTTCTTATAGAATGAGATAATTTATTAATATAGTAGTTCATAATCTTCCTGCTATTGTGTTAATATTAAATTTTATTGTCTCTTTTAATAAATAAATATTGTCCTATGAAGGGTCCAAATGGTATAAAATTTTTAATAACTTTAGGTATCATATTTATTGCGAGTTCCAAATCACATAAAATCATTTTATAAGTATTATTCCACTCATTTTCGAAATTAATAATTTTAATATCTTCAAAGTAATTAATTATTTGGTTTGACCTGCCCTTCGAAATATTAAATTTCTTTAAAAAGATACTCAATTCATCCTCTTTATTAAGTGCAAATAAATCCCTAAAATTCTTTCGAGGAAAAACTTCGAGTTTTCCTCCAATAGTTGCATTATAAATTTTCACGTTATGCTTTTTAAAAAATTTCTTTCCTTCTTTAAACACATCAATCATTTCGTGAACTGTGGGGTTATGGTAACTTCGCCCCTTACCAAAATAACGTGGATCAAAATGATTAGGATCATCGTCTTTTTCTGCAATCCAATTTCTTGAATTCATTTTTTGTACAGATTGTTCCCTAAAAGTCATATCCATACCAAGCAAATAAATTTCGTCAAAACCAATGAATGCTAAGACTTGAAGACCTACGTTTATAACGGTTTTATTTATTCCACATTTAGGCAAATTAAGAGAAAATTCCGGTTTATCCGTATTTAGCCATAGTATATTTTCTCTATCAATAATAAGTTTATTCTTTATTTCAACATTGGATGGATGTATATCCGGGAAAAAGGAAAGTGTAACATTTGGAATAACATCAGTATTTATCTCTTTATAGGCATCTTTAATAAAAAGGTCATCTATTGCTATATAAAAATCTGGAAACCAGTCAAGCCTTTCAAAAAAAAGATTAAACCTATTGCAGCACATTTTATATTCGTTTTTTAGTAAATGTAAAGGAGTCCTATTTAGACTTGGTCCATTACCAAGTAGGAAAACTCTGTTTCCTTTATATTTCCCTTTTAATTCTTCAAATCGGGAAATATTATTGCGGTCCTTTTTTTGTGATATACGTTTTAATTTAACAATACTATACCTTATTGATCTATTAATAAAAACTTCTAGACCGTCGTTTGACAAAATATTCTTCGCTTTTTTAAAATATTTATTCATACTTTTAAAATAAATTATAATAATCTACCTTTTCGAAGATATCAAGTTTACCCCCAACTGTTGCATAAAGAATACGTATACTATCTTTCTCAAAAGTTTTTTTTGCCATTGAATAAGCCAATTCCTCACCTTTATAATCAGGTATTCTACAAGTGCTGTGAGATTGTAACCGGTGTGGAAATTATCGATCCATTGCCAATGTTCTTCCTCATTAAATCTTTTAATCCTTTTCGTAGACTGGTCTTAGGTTCCCAACCCAGTAAAGACTTTGCCTTTGAAATATCAGCAACTGTATCTAATGCTTCATTTTTTCTTTCAATATTTAAAAAATTTACTTCAATAGTATTATCAAATTCATCAAGAATAAGACTTACTAACTCTTGTACAGAAATACTAGTACCAGATCCTATATTAAAAATCTCTAAATTGGAATACTGATAGTCTATAGCCATAATATAAGCATCTATTATGTCATTAACATGAATATAATCTCTTTTAGGAGAAGAATCTTTAAGAATTACTTTTCCTGTTCTGGCTTGTTTTATAATCTTAGGGATTATGAAATTTTCATTCTGCCCTTTTCCATAAATATTAAACGGGCGAATAATTATCACAGGTAACTGAAAATACTTATTATATCCGGAACATAACTGTTCACCCAATATTTTTGTTTGAGAATATGGATTAAATACACAAACGGGATGATCCTCATTTATTGGCAAATATTGCGGTTGACCATAAATATATGAACTCGTAAAAATTATCTTTGAATTATATATTCTACATAATTCTAATACATTTAATGTGCCTATAACATTAGTATGGTAAAAAGAATATGGATTTAAATATGAATCGGGAACAAATGTTTTGGCTGCAAGATGAATTAAGACATCAAATTTTTTAATCTTTTTCAAATCATCCATATTTGTAATATCAGTACCATTTTTAATGTCCAATTCTATTATATCATAATTTAATGTTTTTAATCTCTCAACCATTATACTACCAATAAAACCAGAGCTTCCTGTTACAGCTATTGTCATAATTGTTTTAAAGATAAATGTTTATTTACATCAAATATATCTATAGCCTTTTGATAATCTTCATGACGACCAATATCCAACCAAATGCCTTCAAAATTATATCCTTTGACTTTCTCCCTTTGTTTTATAAGTTTTTTTATTAAATCAGGGAAGTCCAAATATTCATTTTTAGGAATATATTCAAGAACTCTTTTATTAAATGCATAAACTCACATACTAACTTTATAATTCAAGGTTGGTTTTTCAATATAATTAATAATGAATTTATTCTTATCTACCTCTAATATTCCCAAGTCAATTTTAACAGGCTTTTTATACATTGAGATAGTACATATTGAATTGCTTTGAAGGTGGTAATTGAAAAAATCATTGAAATTAAGTGTTGTAAGAACATCACCATTCATTACAATAAAATCATCATGAAACTCTTTAATTAACTTCAATGGGGCAACGGTACCTAAAGGTTTATCCTCATTTGAATAATTTAATTTAATATCCCATTTTTCTCCATTATTAAAGTATGACCGTAGTAGTTCTTTCAAATACCCTACAGCTAAAGTAATTTCTTTTACACCATAATATCTGAGTTGTTTTATTATTACTTCCAAAATAGGATGATCTCCTAGCGGCATTAAAGGCTTTGGAAATATGGTTGTATAAGGCTTTAAACGCGAACCCTTTCCACCAGCTAAAATAATTGCTTGCATAACTAAATTTTAATAGTTGTATATTTGATGTTTATAATACTTAAGGTTCTTCTCAAACCAATGAATTGTTTCCATTAATCCTTCTTCAATTGAATATTTTGGTTTCCAGTTAGTATTTTTTATTAACTTTGAATTATCACAAAATAACCTATCAACTTCACTCTTTTCAGGTCGCATTCTTTGTTTGTCAGAAATTATATTTATCTTTACATCCATAATATTGGCAATAAGTTTTACTAAATCTATAATAGCAATTTCCTTATTCATACCAATATTAGTAATTTCTCCAAAAAGATGATTTGATTTTGCTATTTCTAAAAAACCGTTTGCTGTATCTGTGACAAAAGTTAAGTCCCTTGTTGGGTACAAATTTCCTAAATTAATTTTTTTCTTATCTGATAATATTTGTGTAATTATCGTTGGAACAATTGCCCTAGCAGACTGTCGAGGTCCATATGTATTAAATGGACGCACAATTTTTACAGATAATGAGAAAGACCTATAGTAACTGATTGCCAATTGATCTGCTCCAATCTTTGTTGCAGAATATGGGGATTGCCCAATTAGTGGATGATTTTCATTTATAGGAACATATTGGGCAGTTCCATATGTTTCGCTGGTAGATGTTATTATAACATTTTTTAATTCCAATTCTCTGGCAGACTGTAGTACATTGTATGTTCCTTCTATATTTGTTCTAATATAGGCTAAAGGTGAAATATATGAATATGGAATACCGATTAATGCCGCTAAATGGAATACTGTGTCAGTCCTTTTCATCGCTGAGAAAACAGAGTCATAATCACGGATATCCCCAGTGAAAATTTCAATATCATCTTTGTATTTTGATCCTTCAAGCCACCCCCAATCATTTCTTGAATTATAATGAACAAAAGCTCTTACTTTATATCCTTCTTGAATGCACAGCTCTGTTAAATGAGAACCAATAAAACCAGCTGCACCTGTAATTAATACATTATTCATAACTGCCACTTATTTGTTTAAGTTTTGAATATTAAACATGTGTATTTTTCCCAAATATTTCTGTTGCGAAATTCTTATTTTTTTCATAATTAAAAATATATATTTATACTACATGTTTAAAAATAATTGATACATATTCTTCATATTCTTATTATAATCATATTTTTCTAATACTGTTTCACGAGCATTTTTTGCTAATTTTTCTCGTAAATTTTTATTATTCTTGAGTTTGATAATTTTTTCTACTAACAAATAAACATCCCTGCAAGGAGTTAATAACGCACTATAATTATCTTTAACTAATTCTCTCATTACGGGGATGTCTCCAACTATCATAGGTAGTTGTGTTGACATTCCCTCTAATACACTTTGCGGACAGGAGTCCCGCGATGATATTGAGACTCCAATATCGCAAGCCTGTAAGTACTGAACCAATTTTTCATATTCCACTGGCCCAACAATTTTCATCTTATTCTCAAGATTGTATTTTGAAACTTTATCTTTGAATACTTTTGTATGCTTGCCTAATACAGGAATTATAAATAGAAAAAATATATCTTTTTCAATTTTTGATAACCTATATGCAGCTTCTACAATTATATCAATATTATAAATTGCACCTAATTGTCTCAAGCTTAAGACTATAAATTTATCTTCAGGCAAATTCAACTCTCTTCGCAAGTATGCTTTTTTTTCTGTTTTTATCCATTTTTTAGTATTAACACCCGGAACTTGAACATATTCACAAGGAATATTTTTGTATAATAATTTTTTAATTCCTCCTTTCATTGCATTTGAATTATAAGTAATTAGATCAGATCTCAGCAATGAATTTTTAATTTGTCTTTCTTTAAACCATTTTGCAACCCCCTTAATATATCTTATTAAAAGAATCTCTTTACCATATTTATGCCATATAATATCTCCATTCCAAGGCGTTATAACAGTTTTACATTTTATATGTTTAGGCAATAAATAATTAGGAAATAATAATGTGTGTAGATTTACAACATCAGGCTCAAAATTATTTATAGTTATAATAACCTTTCTTTTTATAGTAAAAAGATAAAAGACCTTTGAAAATAATGTATTTTCCATAAAGGATTTACATATAATTAACTTAGTGTCAAAATTTCTTGAATTTTTGAAAAATTCATACCACCTGTTTATATGAACGGATTCAAATGGTGCAATAAATAATATTTTTTTCATTTTTGTTCCAAAATAAATATATTACTCTTTAATCTTAGACCAACATATTGGATAATTTCCATTATTTTCAAAATTATGTTTTTGCATGGTAAGGCATATGTTATAGCTTTTACAATTTTAAATCCTTGCCAAATGAATATCATTTTAACTTCTGATAAGGTAAATTCTCGTACATGCCCCACGAATTCAATGCTTGGAGGTACAGAAACTTCGTGATTATAATACTTTCCCAATTTACAATGATTTGATTTTCCAAGTATTGCTTTAATTCGATTTTTTAAGGATGCATAGTTTGGTGTTGTTAATAAAACATAACCGCCATCTTTCAATACTCTTCTCATCTCTTGAATACATGGTTTTGGAGAATTGTGGAAATGTTCTATAACTTCTGTACAGGTAATCATATCAAAATAATCGTCAGGGAATGGTATTTTTTCATTCAATAAATCTATTTTTTTTACTTTAATATTATATTCTTCAAAATATTTTTTGATTAATGGTTCTCGGGGTTTATCCTCTGTATTTTTACCATCAAAAACGTATGCATCAACTCCATAAGTTTTAAATCCAAGAGAATTTAATAGAAGCAAGAGCCTGCCTTCTCCACAACCCAAATCTAAAACCTTCGTGCCTTTCTTGCGACATTTATGAGGTATCATTCCACAAAATTTAATAATAAAGTTCATATAATCTGAATAAAAGATATCATCTGTAGTAGGTGCTGATTTTGATAAAAGCTTTCTCTGTTTCATTTCTTCATGGTGATTAATCATAATATTTTTAATATCATCTTTTGTTTTATTATTTTCATTAAAAAAATATTTCATATTCATAATAATCTCCTTAATTTCTTTCGATATCAAAAAAGGATGGTAAATCACATTTCTTTAATAAATGGCAAAACACCTTTTTTATATTCAAAATATTTTTTTGCCGTTTTAATCCCATTTTTACCTAAATGTTCTCTCAATTCTTTATTTAATAGCAATTTTTTTAAATTTTCAGTATAAGTTTTATGATCTCCTATATCTGACAACATTGCATTATAGTTATGCTTTAAATAATCTGTCAAATCACTGAATATTGTAGAAATAATAGGTTTACCAGAAGCTAAATATTCAGCTATTTTTCCAGGAAAACCTGCATTACCTACAATTTCACCTTTTTCGGGTAACAATAAAATATCTGATCTTTCATAAATTGCTGGTATATATTTTGGTAATATACTTGAAATAAAAGTTACATTTTCTTTAATACTTAATTTATCGGAATAGTTAATGATTTTTCTTTTATCGCCTCTTGAAATTATTATTATTATTTCAAAATTAATTTTGTGCTTTTTTATTACCGTTTTAGCACATTCTAGAAAAAATAATAAACCATTAGTAAAAGAACAATCACCTGCATAAACAACTTTTTTGCTACTTGATTTAAAAACATCAATATTATCATCTTTTATCTCAAATATATTGTTGGACTTCATAGCAATATAATCATCAAAATCTATTAAGGATGGTATAGAATTTACTATTTTTAAATTCATATTACTGAATTTTTTTGCTAAATAACTTGATACAACAAATAAAACATCTACTTTTTTTAAAATATATTTATCAAAAAAAATAAAATTGTATTTTGCAAAATGCTCATATATAGTTAACTTATCTTCCCAATATTTTTTATTAATCTCATCAGTATATTCAGCGAAAAATTTAACACTATTTTTTTTACAGAATACTTTTACAAAAAAGCCTTCTGTAAATCCAAGACCAAATAATAAAACAAAATTTATATCTTTGTTTTTCTTTAAATACAAATAGCCTCGATAATAACCTATAAATTTTTTTAAATGTAAAATAAATATATTATTTTTTTTGTTTGTGGGCTTCAAGCAAAAATGCACAAAATTTTCTGAGTTTTTATAATTTTCATAAGTTGGTGCTGGATGTGTAATTACTATTTTTGATTCAATTTTATTTTTGATAAAACCACGATTTAAATTTCTCACCCTTCTTGATGGCCCACCTAATGGATATGGACCTTTTGCAAATATTATTCCTTTTCTCTTATTCATTTTTATCCAATATTTAATTTTTTATTACAAAAAAATATTGTTTTCTTATTTAGATTCCTCTTTTTAAACATGTTACTTTCTCTCTAATTTATTATATTACATATTAATTAGTCATGAAAATAATTTATAAATATTTGAAAATACTCTTTACGGATTTTCCATTCCTATAAGTGTTAATAGCTTTAGACATTTTTTCATATTCATGTTTATTATTAAATAATTGACTTGTTGAATTTACTACATTGTAATTAAGGTATATTAATAACGCAAAAATAAATTGTCATATAAATTCTATTTCTTGAAAAAATGTTTCATCTCAAATACTTGTTGTTTGATATCCTTCGTAACTAACTTTTTCGATAAATCATAAATACTAATTAGCGTTCTATCAACTAAAGTTTCAAATTCAATCGGATTAATATTTAACTCTAAATTATACATATCATTCATGATTTTTAATAACTCGTACTTTGTTACGGGGCTAGGTGAAAATATATGAAAAACGCCTTTTCGAAACATGTTGTTATTCAGAATTTTCTCAATAATTTCAGCAAGATATAATGTTGTAATTCCATTCCAAGTGTGATTAGTAAATCCATTTACTTCTTTTCCTTTTTGGCTTTTGGCCCATTCAAGAAGGGAGCGTTGTTGCCCTTTTTCTTCTCCAATTATTGAAGTTCTTAGTGTCATACAATACTTAATATCTCCAGCATTTTTAGTCATTCCATAAACATCAGTGGCATCAAAATAATCATTCTCATTATAATTCCCTTTCTTCCCGCTATAAACACAATCTGTAGTAATATGAAAACAGAGTATATTATTTTTATTGCAAACTTTAGCAAGATTGCGTGGGAATATTGAATTTACTTGTAAAATATATTCAATTGAATATTTTGGAATTAATGGTTTAATAATTCCCGCACAATTTATAACAACTTCAATATTTTTTAAAAATGACTCAAATTTTTCCATAGAATCTTTTGTAATATCGAATTCATTGATTGTTAAAGGCTTGACAGAATACCCTTTTCGTAAAAAATATTCTGAAACAGCATAACCTAACATTCCATCAGATCCTAAGACAAGAATATTATTCATTTTATTTAACCTACCTTTCTTTTATTTCCCAGGGATTCCAATAATGAGAATCAAAGCGAATATCATCATTTAAAGAATCTTCAAGCTTTGATGTTGAAAATACCATTAATTTAGCATCTTCAGTTAGTAACATAAAACCGTTTGCATACCCTTTGGGTAAATACAAAACAGAAGGTTTTTTTTCAGATAAAATAAATCTATGAATTTTTAAATCTTTTGATGGTTTCTGCCAGTCATTAACTTCAACGCCACATATTAATACCGTACCTTTCACCACAGTAAAATACTTTGATTCATTTTTATGACCATGCCAGGCTCTAATAAAATTTTGTTTGTGGTTTTTAATCATATAGAAGCGTTTTACTTGATCAAAATCAAAATCATTAACAAAGCTAACTTCACCTCTATCATCTATAGTAATATCTCCCTTAATTAGTTTTGGTTCTTTCATTTATTTTTACCTCTATTAATTTGTTCTTCTAAATGCTTATAGTTCGAATATCTGGTATTATTTACATTTTCAATTCTTCCCGTATTAATTAAATATTTAATTTCCTCAATTCCAGTATCAATAGAATAATTTGTTGAAAATCCAAAAGTTTCTTTGGCTTTTTGACTTGAAACCCGATAATTCCTTGTATCTTGGAATGGCATATCTGTTTTTTCAATAATACAATTAGGATAATGATTCTGTACTTGATACGCTAAATCTATTATTCTAACATTTCTGTACTTCAAATTATATATTCCTGTATATTCTGTTTCAATATTCATTTTAATCATTCTTGCAACATCCTTGACATGAAGTAAAGGTCGAAATTGATTCCCACCAAAAACATTTATTTTACCAAGAGTAGCGGCTTTAACCGTAAGTATATTCACAACCAAGTCCATACGAACTCTAGAAAATAAATCTCCAACTCCAAATAGAGTTCCTAAACGAAAAATAATTGCGTTTTTATTTATAAGAAAATTTTCTGCCTGTAATTTAGAAGAAGCATATATAGATAAAGGATTAGTTGGAGAATTTTCATCTAGTTCCCTATTTTGTGCACCATACACAGAGCAGGTAGACATAAAAATTATCCTTCCATCATAATTTTCAGATAGCCATTTTACTGAATCTCTATTAATAGCCATCGTTAAATCAGGATTTAGTTGACACGCGCCATCGCCGACTATAGCAGCTAACCAAACAACAACATCAGCCCATCTAAGTTGATTTAAAAGTTTCTTTTTATCACGTACATCACCATAGATAAAATCTACAGGTTTCCTAAAAGACTCTTCGTATAATAGATTATCATAAACTCTAACATTATATTTTGATTTCAGCAATAAGTCAGTAACTGCTCCACCTAAATAACCAGCACCACCTACTACTAATACACTTTTCATAAAAACTCCTAAATTTTATAGTTTTTCTTTAAGAATATTGATTATTCTTTGAGATGTATTACCATCACCAATCCACTTTATTTTATCATTTGTTATTGTATAAGACTTAAAAAAAGAAATTGTTTCTTCAACCATTTGCTTAACAGGGTTGGTCTCTCCCACTAAAATACTATTTCCAAATTCTATAGATTCTGGACGTTCTGTATAATTTCTAGGTACAGCAACAGGAACTTTTAGTAATGGACATTCTTCTTGACTTGTTCCCGAATCAGAAACCACACCATAAGCATTATATTGAAAATCAAGATATTTTAAAAAACCATAAGGTCCCGCGAGATGAATAAAAGGTTTATCATCTAACAGATTATATCCTTTTATTAACTTAACAGCCCGCCTAAACTTTACAAGTTTAATTGGTAAATTCAATTTCTTACCCAAGTAATTTAAATATTCTAAAAGGTTATTATATTGATTTACATCTTTTAGGTTTTCGTTTCGATGTATATCTGCTACTATATAGTCCTTTTTTTTCTCCCCAATAGGAATATATTGTTTAACAACTTCAACAATTGTATTACCAACAACAAAAATATTTTCTGGATCTTTATTTTCTTTAATTAATCTTTCTTTGTATAGCGACGTATAAACAAAAATATAATCAGATACATAGTCACAAATTACTCTATTTACTTCCTCAGGCATTCTACGATCATAGGAGCGCATACCTCCTTCAATATGTCCTATTTTATAACCTTCTTTGAATAAAGGAGCGCTTACCATTACTGAATTTGAATCTCCAAGAAACATAATTAAATCAGGTTTTATATCTTTTTCTTTTAATAATTCTATCAAAGCTTTTGATAAATATGATAATTGCTCATAATGATTTTTACTGCTTGTTCCGGTTGCTAATGTAAAGTCTGGTAATCTTAATTTCAATTCTTTAAAAAATATTTTACTTAATTCATCATCATAATGCTGTCCAGTATGAATCATAATGTGGTCAAAATTTTCATCTAATTTTACAAATACTTTGCTCATTCGGATAAAATCTGGACGAATGCCAGTGATTGTAACTATTGTTTTCATATTTCTCACTTTCAAGTTACAGGATGTGACTTAATATTCATACTTACTACCAGTTCAGATTTGAATTCATTTAAAGGATAGGGACAAGCCCATAAAACTTTTATTTTCACTATTCTTCTCCAAACTCTAAATATTCATTCTTTGATCGAATCTGACATATTTCTTTAGTAAATTTTTGGGGGTAAATAAATATATTAGTCCCTTTAAAAAAAATTTTTTATTTAATCGGAACATTACTTTAGGAATTAAGTTTAATGCTTTCTTTTTATGATGTTTTGAAAAAAACAAAAATTGCCTAAGATAATAATTCTGTAGAGCTTTCCTAAACTGCGGATGTGTCACATACTTATATAATATTCTTTTATTATCTTTATTCATAAATTCTAAATTCAACGACAGATTGTTGCGATGTTGTCTGTAGTAGGCATATATTTTACTAACATTTATAATCTTATACCCTTTATATAATATTCGTAACCACATATCATAATCTTCAATTGAAAGAGATGAATCATAATATCCGATTTTATTAAAAACACTTTTTCTTATTAACGCAGTTGGTGCACAAATTCCATTCCCTCGCAAAAATGCAGTCTCAAAATCAAGAATGAAATCATTATTCATATATTGTTTTGGATAAGGTTTATCATACTCATCTACAAGAATAATATTACCAGTACATACAGCCACATTCTCATCTTCTTTTTCCATTATATTAACTTGATTTTCGATTTTGTCTAAAAGCCAAAAATCATCCCCCGCAATTGGAGCAATATACTTTCCTTTTGCATAATTCTTAATGGCATCATTAAGTGTATTAGATATACCAATATTTTTTTGTAATTTATAGAAAAATTTATATTTATTGCTCAATTGGGTAATTATCTTACCACTATTGTCTTCAGAGCCATTATCAAAAGCTAATATCTCTATTTTTTTATATGTTTGTTTAATAATACTTTCTACACATTTTAGTATGTATTTTTCATGGTTATGAGAAACTATTATTACTGAAACTAACGGACTACTCATTTTATAATTTTACCTTCCATTATATATTTAAAATCTTTCTCCTGTATTCTAAATATAAATGTCCAAATTAGCACAAGATTAAATTGACTTCTACAACTAGTATAAACAGTATGTAGTCCTACATAAGCCGTTATCGCATAACCAATATAATATAAACACAAAGCCAATTTATACCAATAAAAACTTGAAAAAGACTTATTATGCAGTTTCAAAATCTTAAAAAATTCGCTAATTACTAAAACTAAAAATGATAAATAAAATATTAACAGATATAATCCAAAATGTGTCCACAATCCGGCATAAGCATTATGGATTCCTACACTTTGTCCTCTAATGTAAACATCTTGTGAACTACCATACCCGGCCCCCCAAAAAATATTTTTCTCCAATATTGATAAACTAGTATATAAGGACTGCTTCCAATGTCCT
>JAGMCF010000226.1 GCA_023129415.1 Candidatus Cloacimonadota bacterium | reverse complement strand
TGAAAATATTGCAGGGGATAAAGGTGGCGGAATTAGTTGTAGTGATAATTCCACTCCCAATTTTAATACTGAAAATCGCTGTAATATATTCCTGAATTACGCAGGTTTGGGAAATGATTTATATATGAGTAGTTTTATAAATGTAATTGTTGATACCTTTACTGTATTACAGCCAGATGAACATTTTGCTTATCCGATTAATAATTTTACCTTTGATATTCTAAACAATAAAGTTGAACAAGTAAATCAGGACTTGTATGTCTGCCCAACAGGTTCAAATAATAATAGCGGATTATCTCCTGAGGAGCCATTGCTTACAATTTCTTATGCACTTGCAAAGATTATTCCCGACAGCACAAATCCACATACAATATATTTAGCTGATGGTACATATTCTCCTTCGCAAACAGGAGAATTCTTTCCGATAAACTGTAAAAGTTATGTTTCTCTAATGGGAGAAAATGAGTTATCAACTATTCTAAATTGTGAAGGATTAAGGCGTGTTTTATACCTTAAGAATGACAATTATTTTGAAATAGAAGATATATCCATCAAAAATGGATACAGCAGATATGGCGGTGGGATTTACTTTAAAAATTCCAGTCCATGTTTAAAAAGTGTTAATATAAGTGGAAACAATGCTAGGTATAAAGGTGGTGGGATTTACTGTGATTATTCTAGTCCGAGTTTAACCAATGTTAACATCTGTGGAAATAGTTCTGCTAGTGCATATTGTTCTGGTGGCGGGATTTACTGTTATAATTTATCCAGTCCAATTTTAACTAATGTTACCATCAGCGAAAATACTGCTTCTTCTGGCGGTGGGATTTATTGTTATGAATCCAATCCAATTTTAGTAAACTGCATTCTTTGGAATGATACACCTCAAGAAATTTATATAGAATCTGCCGCAGTTACAGCAACATATTCAGATATACAGGATGGTTGGCCAGGCGAGGGCAACATAGACGCAGACCCATTATTTGTAGACCCACAAAATGGTGACTTTCATCTCACCTGGGCTAATTTTCCAATCCCTGATTCTACAATGTCACCTTGCATAGATGCAGGCGACCCAACCTCACCACTTGACCCGGACAGCACCAGAGCAGATATGGGAACATTCTATTTTGACCAGAATCAACAGGGAATAGAAGAAATGCCAATTTTGCCAACAAGATATTTACTCTACCAGAATTATCCAAATCCATTCAATCCCGATAATATCGGGACAACCACGATTTCTTTTGATTTAGCCACGAACCACACGAACTTACACGAACAGGCACGAATAAAAATTTATAATATTAAAGGGCAGTTAGTAAAACAATTGTCAATAGACAATTATCAATCGTCAATTAAATGGGATGGAAAAGATGAAAAGGGTAATCCTTTAAGTTCAGGTATTTATTTCTACAAATTGGAAATTGACAATAAAATAATAGACATAAAAAAGTGCTTGCTATTAAGATGATAAGGAAACCTTCAAATGGTTGAAGAACCTTCGGAATGGTTTTGGAGCAGTGCTTATTAACCATTGTGTCCCGATGTATCGGGATCGCAAGGTCATAGAAAGGAGAAATCATGCATAAACTAATATATGCATTTCTTTTATTAATCTGTTTAAGCTCCTTTGCTTTTGGAGGAGTTAAGATGAATTCTTTAGGAGATTATTTCCATTATTTAGTTCCAGATGTTGAGACTGATATTGAACTATTCCCTACACATCTCAACTTTTGGGAACAAAGAAACATAATGCTGACAGCAGGTGGTAAAAGCTCTCACAATAAGATAGATTTGAATGTTTATCCGCTTTTAGGTAAAATTTCTTATGGAATGAAAACAAGTTTCGCGAGTCGCGGAAAATACTATCCTTTATATGAAAGTTATAAATCTGATTATTATTATTCTCTAAGCAATGACAGTGAATTTGATATTAAAAATTATTTTTGCTTGCGAATAAATAATAGTTTTTATATCGGAATGAAATTTGATTGGGCGAAGGGTTGGGAGACCAGAAAATCTTTCTCTGAAACAACAAATAGACCTGATTATGATTATTATTATAGTAAGGATTCCCATTATCGAGACTTGGATGATGATACTTATTCTGCAGGATTTAATCTTAATTTTGGTAACATACTACGAAAAGATATTTCTTTGAGTTATAGCAAAAATGATTACAACAAATTAGATAATAGTGAACACATATATGACCGAGAGTATTCAAGTGGCAAGAGACGCTATGATAGTTCCTTATCTAACCAGTCCAAAAATTCAGATACTGAGGAATATCGCTTTGATGTTTTATTTGAAAAGATACAAATGAGAAAATTCAACAGATTGTATTTATCGGCACTATATCATATTGAAGATGATATTACAGATTATTATAGAGAAGATGACGACAGATCCTATTATAATGACACTTTAAGTTCCAGCAAGTGGGTTTGTTCAAAAGAAACAACCACTACTAAAAACAGATATTATCAGACTGAGATTGGTTGGGGACAGAACTGGATAAGAGATAACTTGCAATTATTTTACGGAATAAGGTTTCAAGGTAGTTATAGCAACACAAAAACTGATGAAACTGAAGAAAGTGTAATTATTAGTTATGAAACATTTAACGATTCTACATGCACGGACACAACATCCTTTGAAGATGCTTTATTTGATATTGAAGATAAAGAATGGCAAGCATCAATTATATTACCTTTTGGAATGGAATACAAACTAACGAACTATTTTACTCTTTATGCAGGATTGGGATATAAAATTACTCGAAAATTAGTAGATTATCCCAATAGTAATAAATTTTACTATTGGGGAACTGGTGGATATCAATCTGCTGGGATAAAAATTAAGCCAATCAAAAATTTAGAATTAGGGCTAAATTTAAATGGCGATTTAGCTCATTTTAAAAATTGGCGAGTAGAAGTAAGATATTTGTTTTAATTAAAAATATGATTTTAAAATATAAATAATTGAAAGGGAGTGTTATGAAAAAGTTATTTCTTTTAGTTATTGGACTAATTATCATTTCACCATTATTTGCTGATGAGGAATTTCAGTTTCAGACAATTAATGATAAAGTTATTCTACATTTTGAAAATAAAAATCCAGAGATAAATCAACAGAAAATTGGGATTGATAAAGTACTTGCAGTTCCATCTGATAATGTTGAGGTTGTTATTAACAATTGCGAAGTATCACTTTATACTAAAGATGGAAAATTCATTAGAAACGCTTTTGTAATTGGTAATGATAGAGTTCAACTAATAAAAAGCTTTGTGGTGAGAGAATTAAAAGCTCATCAGATCAAAATAAAATTATTAGATGAAGATGAAAAGAATATTTCAGTATTAAAAAATATAGATATGGAACTCGTGCCAAAAGATGCTGTTGAAAAGCCAATTAATATTTCACAAACTTTTTTGCCAATTTATAAGTCGTTAGTGAACA
>JAGMCF010000225.1 GCA_023129415.1 Candidatus Cloacimonadota bacterium | reverse complement strand
AAATACCATGGAGTATCTAAACGACATTTCTTAACCTACCTAAAAGAAATGGAGTTTAGATACAATTACAGAAAACATAATTTGTATCATTTTTTAATAAAAATTCACTTTGGTCCGTTTATTGACTAATTACCTAAATGTATATATGAGAAAGAATTAGTTGAACCTTCTGCTTTTCCATTCCGCCAGCCCTCCAAAGGAGGATCTGCCTAAGGCAGGCTGGCGGATGAACCATTTGTTTAACATTTCTAATTCATCAGATAATTAAAAAACTAAAATATTTCATTGATAAAAAAGAATTGGAAAAACAGTTTTTGTTTTGTGTATAAAGAGGAATTTTAATGGAAATTATTAAAACCAGAATTTGCAGGATTAACAATGAAAAGCGTATCGCTTTAGTTTTTGATTATAGCAAAGATATTATTGAGTTAATAAAACAGATAAAAGGTCGCAAATGGTCTGCTTCCAAAAAATTCTGGTATATCCCTTATCAGAAAAATTATTTTGAAATATTTAATAAAAAATTTAGTGGAAAACTTGAATTTATAAAAAGTTCAATGGAAAAAACCGAACCAGAAAAACCTTCAAAAAATCATTTCCCAAATGAGTATATCGAAACTCTACAATTAAAAAATTATAGTGAACCAACAATAAAAACTTATAGACTTCATTTCAAGATGTTTTTAAAATATCATCAAAATACAAAATTGGAAGCTTTCACCCACGAGCAGATCCGACAATATCTGTTATATTTAGTAAATGAAAAAAAATATTCTACTTCAGCACAAAATCAGGCGATAAACAGTATTAAGTTTTACTATGAAAAGGTATTGGGAAAACCAGTCGAAAAATATTACGTTCCAAGACCACGCAAAGAAAAGAAACTACCACAAGTTTTAAGCGAAAATGAAGTAACAATAATTTTAAAACAAATAAAAAACCTGAAACATAAATGTATTATCTATTTAATTTATTCTGCTGGATTAAGGCTCACAGAAGTAGTACATCTAAAAATATCAGATATTCAATCCGATAGAAAACAAATCTTTATTCGATCAGCAAAGGGGAATAAAGATAGATATGTAATTCTATCTGATATTATACTCAATCTTTTAAGACGATACTATAAAGAATATCACCCAAAAGAATGGTTATTTGAAGGAAGATCAGGTGAAAAATTCAGTAAAAGAGTTATTCAAAAAATATTTAAAGCTGCTGTTATAAAAAGTGGAGTGAATAAACCTGCTACTATACATACATTACGACATTGTTTCGCTACACATCTTTTAGAACATGGAACAGACCTAAGATACGTACAACATCTTTTGGGACATAAGAATTTAAAAACTACTGAAAGATATACTCATGTCTCAAAGAATGCAATAGATAGAATAAAGAGTCCGTTAGACGTATTAAAACTTAATGATGAATAATATCGGAAAATACATGAAAGGTCGTATACACACCCAAATCGGGAGTGTATACGACCTTTTAAGAAATCTATAGGAAATATCCACGACCTTTTTGGGTCGGGGACACACTCATTAGGTGCAAACGGAAGGTTATAAAATGATAGAATTTAATGATTATAATGAAAGGATGAATATTTTAGCAGAAACAATAATTGAAAAAAATTTGGATCCAGCACTATTTTTAGAGGAACTCTTAAATAAAAATGATTCGAATATTCTCGCATTATTTGATTTTCGAAAATTCTTTATTGTTGAAACAGATTTTGATAAAATTGAAAGTTATTTAAGTATTGGTTTTTGTAAAAAAAAAATCAAAAGAAGATAGAGTCACATATTTTTGTTTAGAGTTTGAGTTAGAATCTATTATTAGAAGAAAGCGGCTGAAAAATTTATGTAAAAAATATAATCATGATCAAATTCTTTTTGAAGAAGAACCACGTTTAACAGATTATATTAGAGTAAAAGGTTCAAAAAAACATAAACCCGAAAATGAATTAATTGATTATAAAGTTTTATTACAACTTCACAAATCTGAGATTATTAAATTCAAAGATATTTTTACTAAATTAAGTCTCAGTTTAAATCCTAGAATTCCTGATTGGTCTAATGAAAATTTTCCAAGTTCTGCAATATTTGTAAGAATAAATCCTGATATCGTTTCATATGAGGGTCTTCCACAATTATTAACTGAAGAAATTCAAATAAAACCTGAGGAAATTGATTGGAATGCATATCAATTTTCTAATAGGCTTTTGCAATCACAGGAATACATATTGTCTGACATACCGTTATCACAAAGCATAAAAATGGAATATTGGGACTTTAATATTAAAGGAATTAAGACAATTCAATTTTCAACATCAAAAAAAGGTAATTATCGTTCCTTTATGATTGAAGAATTAAATGACAAATACAATAGTGATAATATTTTAATTGGCAAGTGTATTCATCTGGATTCTAAATATTTTATTGATACTAATTTGAATGAACAAGAAATTTCTCATTTGGATTTAGCAATAAATATTTATGAAGATAGTAATAGAAAAAAGCGTTTAAGTGAATCTTTAATAAATGGTAAAATATCTGACGCTGATTACAGGATACACTTATTTAGAATTGAAGATATTCCCTTAAAAACATTACCGATATTCTGTTTGTTTTTTTTAATTCAATTTCATTAACTCAAAAATTGATAAAAGGTATGGTTAATTAATATGGATTTGAATGAAGAATTAATCACTTATATAAATGCTAAAGCAAAAGAATTGTTATTTCTATTAAAGCCAATTATTGAAGAAAAGCAAAAACATAAAACGAAATCAAATTCTTCAATAACGCACATCCCATCAATATTAATTGAGAATAAAGATATTAAAGAAATAACATTATCCCAAATTGACTACAAAGGTATAGTAATTTCCAGATCATTCAAATATAAGAAAATGAATATAGGTTTAGATAAATCTGATTTTTATAATTTAAGAAAATTCATTGAAAAACTTTCTATTAGGAAGAAATTACGTAATAAAGTTAGCTCAAAATTCATAACTGATACAATATTTAATTGGTTCAAATTAAACTATACTGGAGAAATTGATAGCACAGATGATTTCTATAGTTATTTAAAACAAAATATACAAAAAAGCGTTAAAAGTAGAAAGGTATCAATACCAATAGAAAATCTTTCAATTGAAAGTCCCTTTAGCATAGGAGATGTTAATTATGATTTTTTTAGGAAAGAATTTTTCAGAAAATGGTTAGAAGAATCAAACAATAGTGAACATGTTGAAAAATTAAAAAACAAATATCAAGGTAAAGTAATAGCCTCAGTAACTATTGTTGCAGAAAAAAACATGTGCCGTGAAATTGCTGTAGATAAAGTTGAAAAATCTTTAGTATTATTAAGAATTTTTTCTCCAACAATTTTATTTGATGATGCTATACCTTCATTTTTCGGAAGAGAAGGATCTATATTGCTACCTTCTTGTCATTATTTTACTTATAATAATAAATTCCCAAATCTAACTTCTTCAATGGAAGTTAATTGTAATCCAATTAGATTTATTTCTAATAATGAGATAAAGATGCTAAAACAAGATGGTCTAGATCAAGCAAGTCTACTGCTTACTAAACCAGATCTTTCTGAGCTTGAGGAAAAAATCTTTAAAAGTTTATATATATTAAGTAGGAGTGTTTTATCAAATAACTTTGAAGAGAAAATGATTTTTGCTTTATCATCAATTGAGACATTATTATTAAAAGACAGTAATGAGCCTATCCAATCCAATATTGGACGACGTTTAGCATACATAAATAGTCAAAAACCAGAAAAAAGAGAAGAAATTAATAAATTGATTAAAGATGCATACAATCTAAGAAGTGAATTTATACACCATGGTCAGCAAATTGTAGAAACAGAAATCCTAAACAAAACCCGTCATTATATATTTTTAAGCTTCATGAAGATAATTAGATTAACAAATAAAATACAAACTCATCAAGAATTAATAACACAAATTGAACATCTAACATGGCAATAATTAAATTATTAGAATGAAAGCACCTAACAAACGTGCCCACAATAAGCAAGCAGTAAAGCAGGAAGAATCGTGGCGCACGCCAAACATTAGGTGCAATTTTAGGAGGTAAAAGAGCATGATGGGCAGTTGTATTATTTTATGGAAATATTATTACACTTCCCATATTGGTTCCTCTATATTTACCGATAAAAATCTGATTCTGTTGATCCAATAAAAGAACTAACAATAGGATGAAAAATGATATATTTACAAATAACTGGAATAATAATTTCTTTTTTAACAATTGTTTGGGTTACCTCAAACGAGCTTAAGAAGAGAAAGAGAATACAGTTAGAGTATGAGCAAGGGATTTGTTATCAAGAAGAAACAATGACGATGTACACTTCTTGTGCAGTTAGAATTTCTAACAATTCAACAAATGACATCTTAATAAAAAAAATTGGTTTTACTTCTGACAAAACAATCATACCTGTTGAATTAATTAATGGTGAAAAAATAAACACCTCAAGATTTTTGGATGCTGATAATTTTATTCAAGCTGGAACAATTAAAAACGCTGAAAAGATTCCAGAAGAAATTGAATGTAGAGAATTGTTTTCTCGAGATAAACCTAAGATTAATCCTGGATCATCAGTAATTGCATACTTTAATTTCAAGGATTTAAAGAAATCATTTCTTAAACGATCAAACAGGAGAATTTATGCATATTGCATTGATCAAATTGGACGAAAATCTAAAGTTAAAGTTAACCGCGGATTAGTGTTATCATCTACGGAACCTGTCTAAGAAATATTGCACCTAACAAGCGTGTCAGCGGTTCGTGTTATCAGTTCGTTTCGTCTGAATCGTACCGATTCAAACTTTGGTTGGTCTGCTTTCAGTCGGGATCGTTCCGATCCCGCCGCACACGCGAAACATTATACGCCAATAAGGAAAGATTATGAGTAGAACTATTCAAAAAAGCGATGGGAAAGGAAGTTTAAAGGATATACAAAAATTGATTACTAATAATTCTTTATTATTAAATGCATTAATCTTGAATAAATTACCAAAATTAAAATCAAAAAATATAGAGTGGCTTTCACCATTACACAATGATGATTTTGCTGAATATAGTGATGAAGAATTTATTTCTAGACTTCAATTAAATCTTCAGAAAAAACTTAAAGACTTTTGGCCCAAAGGCGGTCCGCAATGGGATGCATTGGGAAAAACAGATGCTAACGAGATCTTTTTGATTGAAGCAAAGGCTAATATTCCAGAAATTATTTCGCCAGGTACTGGTGCAAAAAATAAAACCTCATTAGATTTAATAAATAAATCATTGAAAAAAGCTAAATCTTATTTAAATATAAAAAATGAAATTGACTGGAGTGGGAAATTTTATCAATATACAAACAGAATTTCTCACTTGTATTTTCTTCGTGAAGTTAACAAAATTAAAGCTTATCTTATCAATATATATTTTATAAATGATAAATCAGTTGATGGTCCAACAAGTAGAAGAGAATGGTTGGCTGCACTTGAAGTCTTAAAAAACTATTTAGGTGTTGGTAAACATAAACTATCAAAATATATGATTGATTTAATTATTGATGTTGAGGATTTAGTTTGATTTAATGTCGTATAATAAAAGCACCTGCGGTAAGCTGAGTGGTTTGTCTCGTCTGAATCGTACCGATTCAAACTTTGGTTGGTTCGTTTTCTGGTGGGATCGTTCCGATCCCGCCACATACGAAAAACATTAGGTGAATAAACATGATAGATTTGATTATAAATAACTATCAATGGTTCTTTTCAGGTTTAGGAGTTTTTTTATTGAGTATTGTTATTGGATTCATTATTAGACGGCAAATGAGGAAGAGAGCTACTATCAAGAATATTAGGATAGGTAGTAAGACACAAGTTAATATTATTCAATCTGAGGGTAATGTTCAAATTAGCTACCCGAATCTAAAGGATATAAGTAGTGAACAAATCCTTGCAGGATTATTGGAAGTGGAGCATCCTGAAATCTTGAAATTAGAAACTAAACTGGCAAGGGGAAAAGAGATTTATGATCCTGAGGAGATGAAGGCAATGGAATATAATCAGAGGGCAATTCAGTTAGCTAGAGGGGGTAAATACAATGAAGGCTTAATCAACATTCGTAAGGCGATCGACATAAATCCAGAAGAAGAGTTTTACTACAAGGAAAACTTGGTTGCTATCACTGAAAATTATGCTACTAGCTTAGCATTCGATAATGGTCTATTCGATGAGGCTATAACCTTGATGGAGGAACTAAAAGAAGAGGGATTACTCAATGATGGAAATGGCTATTGGATACTTGGCTATGTTTATTACAAAAAGAAGCTTTATGAACAAGCGATTTCAGCATATCAACAGGCAATAATATTTGAACCTAAAAATTATCTTCATCACCTTTACTTATCTGATGCCTATTCCTATAAAGGAATTAAGGATAATGACTTAAATTATCAAGAGAAAGCTCTAAAAGAGGTAGGGCTTTCATTAAAATTAAACCCGCAACAGATAATAATAAACGATTATCCTTATACCTCTTTTGCTGAGATAATTCTCTTAAATGCTTTAATTGAAATTACTAAATGTAACGCTGAGCAAATAAAGACAGAGTATAAAGATTTTCTTATTCGGATAGGATATTACTCTTCAAACCAGATTGATGAACTTACGAAGGAATGGCGAATTCCCTTTATAAAAGCTGCTGTAGCAATAGCAAGATTAAGAAGCACGGTAGAAGAGAAGATAGGGAGTAGAGTTGACTTTGATACCCTTATCCATGGAGTAAAAACCATCGAAGAAATACAAGCGATAGTAAAAGAGACCACAAATAAAGAGATTCCTATTCCAGCGTTGTTAAAGCTTTTGCAAATAAATCAGGTAAACGAAAAAGAAAAAATGGAATTGGCCATTGATTTGATCCAGTGTTTTGGAGAAGACGAGACTGTGGTTTTTGCAAGAGAACTTGATAAGACTCTAAAAAAGAGAAAGCGTTGGATTATCATTCATCAGCCTGAAAGAGGATGAAAGTATCCCCAACTTTGCCTAACACGGGCTTTGCGGTTAACTGCGTTCGCCCAAATTTTTGCCCTTCGACAAAAACTTCAGATATACCAAAAACGTTAGGCGAAACCATAAGTATAATTATAAAATGGAGTAATTCATGACCAAAATTCAATGTCCATTATGCAAAAATTCCAATGCTGAAATCAAGAAAATTGATGATTATAAAATGAAAATTTGGTTTCATTGCCCTATTTGTGGATATATTGCAATTATGGATTACCAGCTAAATAAACATAGTTATCATAACTACCACCAATTAAATAAACTTATTTATGTAATTAGAAAAATGAGCAATGAAAATAATTATATTGAGTTGAATTATGATGAGCTAGATCAAATTGCAAATAGTGTTGATTATCCAGAAACAATTGAACAGAAAACTGACCTCTTGCTAGAATACATCATTGAGAACGAAGACGGCTTAAACACTGGTTGTGCGGTTTGAAGAGATCAATATAGAGATTTCGCTTTAAATAGAAATATGGATTTACATGGGTTAATAGATTTTGCTTTAGAGTGTGGGTTTATTATTACAGAAATGAAATTCGCAGATGGTGGAGCAGTTTGCAAGCTTACTAGAAAAGGTATACAGAGACTAATAGAAATAGATCAGAAATCTAAGAGTGATAAAAACAAGGTTGTTGTAATGAAAAAAAATTCAAATTTTTCCGAAACAATGTTAAAAGCTTTAAAAAGTGCGGAAGATGAAATATCAAAAGGTAATCCTGATCTTTCACATGATCGCATGCATACTTTTCTACATGATTATCTAAAACAGGTTTGTAAAAAACTTTCATTTAATCCCAAAAAACAAAAACCTGATATTATGGAACTTTTCTCATTAATACAGAAGCATCTTAATAAATTAAATCCTAATGATATTACCATAAAGATTTTTAGAGTTCTTTCTAAAGCACTTGATGGTATAAATGATATTCGAAATAATATGTCATTAACTCACCCCAATCCTGTGCTTGGTAAACCAGAAGCAATGTTTGTAATTAATACAATTAAAACAATCTATGTTTATTTGGAAGAAAAGTTGAAATAATGAAGTCTTTATGATTGATTCAACTAACAAAAGCACCTGCGGTCAGTTTAGTGGTTTGCTTCGTCTGAATCGTACCAATTCAAACTTTTTTTTGTTCGCTTTTGGTTGGGATCGTTCCGATCCCGCCGCACACGCAAAACATTAGTGACCATTTCGGTCAAAGTCAATACAATGGAGAAAAAAAGAACGAGATAGATATGTGTAAGTTATTGATCTTATTATTAATTATTGGTCGGGCAGTAATGGGTTGTGGTCTTGCGACAGCCAAAAAGAGTATTAAAATCGGACACCCAGGCGATTTTAGCGGTCCCTATTCATTTTACGATTCACCCGTAAGTAACGGAGCCCGTTTCGCCATTGACGAGATCAATGCTGCTGGTGGCGTCCTGGGAATGCCTTTGGGATTAGTCTCCAAAGACTGCCGTAATGATCAAGGTCTTGGCGTGCGACTGACCGAAGAGTTAATCCGAGACGGGGCGGTGTATATCATCGGTACCACAGGCGATCCCATCCTGGTCCAAGGCACAGTGTCCGGCGCAGCTGGAGTGCCCATCTCCACTGGTGACGGTACTGCGCCAAACTTGGTCGGTGACATGGGCAAGTGTGCTTTTCAGATCTGCATGTCGGACAATATTCAAGGGGCTTTGGCAGCCGAGTATGCTTACAACCAAGGTTATCGCACGGCATACATGGTGTACTCTACCGAGACCCCATACACGAATAACCTGCCTACCTATTTTCAGAAAGCCTTTGAAAAGTTGGGAGGAAAGGTCTTAGGCTACGAGCTATACCGTATCGAGTCCGGAGATTATTCGGCTCAGGTGACGAAGCTGACCAACCTCAGCACAAAACCCGATTTCATCTTCACGCCCATGTTCTTGCCGGACACACCGGTTTTTATTCGCCAGCTGCGGACCGCCGGACTAACCTATCCGGTCATCTCCACTGATGGCAATCATGGCGAATCTTTAATCAAGGCCGGCAAAGCGGTGGAGGGACTGATTTTTACCACTCACGGTTATCCGACCAATGGTAACAAAGCAGATAAACTATGGCAGTCATACAAGGCAAAGACCGGCAATTATCCGGTCAGCATTGCCTTTGCGGTGGGTTACGATGAAATCTATTATTTAAAGCAGTCCATAGAATCCGTCGGTTCTGCCGAGCCCGAGAAAATCATTGAAGGATTGAGCAAAGTATCCAACTTTGATGGTGTGCTAGGCACCTATACGATGGATCCCAAAACCCATCGCGTCAAGAAACCGGTGACGATCATTGGCGTCAAGGACGGGGCTTTTGTATTTGTCGATCAGTTCTATCCGGGTTATGTTCCGGATATTTAAACATTCTTTACACCTTGGGCGGCGCACTGGTTCCTTGCTCCACCACCCTCGCTACTTTGGATATCATTCAAAAGGAGCATTTTACCGGTTGGGTTATTTGTCCGCTTTCGTCTGAATCGTACCGATTCAAACTTTGGTTTGTTGGTTTTGGGTTTGGTTCGTTCCGATTTCGCAGCACACGCAGAACATTACAAGCAATAAATCTGGAGTACTAATATTTTAAATATATTATATTGGAGGTATGATATATGAAATTATTTAAACCATTAATATTAAAAGACTCGATAGAAATAAAAACAACACCTG
>JAGMCF010000224.1 GCA_023129415.1 Candidatus Cloacimonadota bacterium | reverse complement strand
CCTGTTTGAATATTTCAAAAAGTGATAACGCAACACCTTCTACGGTTTTTAGCATTATATTACCAATAAAGCCATCACAAATAATAACATCTGCTACACCTTTAAGAATATCTTTACCTTCAATATTACCAATAAAATTTATTGATTTTAATTCTTGTAATTTTTGATGAGCTTCAATTGAAACCTCATTCCCTTTTTTGCTCTCTTCACCAATATTAATCAAAGCAATTCTGGGATTTTTCTTTTTGAGAAAGTATGATGAATAAATGCTTCCCATTTCTGCAAATTGAACTAAATTATTAGCATCACAATCTACATTCGCACCAACATCTAAGACTATTTCAGGTTCTGAGATTGTTGGCAAGGGAATTGCTAATGCAGGTCTTTTAACTCCAGAAATTCGACCAAATTTAAGCAATGAAGCTGCCATTACTGCTCCTGTAGAGCCAGCACTAACAAGGGCATCAGCTTCATGCTCTTTTACTAGATTAACAGCTTTTACTAATGATGAATCCTTTTTCTTTTTTAATTCAGAAATAGGCTTTTTTGATGGATCAATTTGTTCTGTTGCGTTAATAATTTTAATAGAATTTTCAGGATAATAGAATCTTTCTAATTCCTTTTTCAAAACAGCTTGAATTCCTACTAAAAAGATTTTTGAGCAGCATTTATCATTTGCCGCAAGAACTGCACCTTCCACTTCTGGGTATGGTGCTCTGTCACTTCCAAATGCATCCAATGCTATTTTCATAGTTAACAGGTGAATTTTAACCACAAAGCCACAAAGTCACCAAGATATTTATCTATTAGAATAAAATTCATACTAATCCTTTGTGTCTTGGTGTCCATTCTCCGTAGCAGTAGGACTGCTACTGCGAAGGATGAACCTTAGTGGCTAAATTACTCTGATACAGAGATTATCTTTTTACCTCTATAAAATCCACAATGTGGACAAGCAAAATGCGGGCGTTTTGATTCTCCACAATTTGAGCACTTTACAATAGCTTCTATATGAGCTTTATAATGAGTTCTACGCTTTCTACTCCTCGACTTTGAAGTCTTCTTCTTTGGTACTGCCATTCTATTCCTCCATTCAGATTATATAGGAATATTGAAAAAATATTTAATCATATATAAATTTTTTCGATTTTATAAAATTTATAAATTTGGAGTATTATATTTGATGTCAAGAATTTTGGTGAAGTCTTTTAGTACCTTCCTAAAATTTTGCTTTTTTCTTGTATTTGTTCAGTGCAAAATAAATATGACTTTTTAATCCTCTCTGCAACCATTTCCCCCTTTCCATTATTATAAAATAGTTTTCCTAAAACTTCATCTTTTTTAACATAGTCACCGACTTTTTTAGATAATTTAAGACCTGAAGTATAATCGATTTTATCGGTAAGGACTTTTCTACCTGCACCTACATCAATCATTGCCCAACCAATTTCTCTACTATTAATATCTTTTACATAACCTTCAGTTTCTGCAATAATTGAAAGAGAATATTTGGCTTCCCCAAAGATAGAATAATTATTAACTATATCTGGATTGCCACCTTGCAATTCAACAAATTTAGCAAACCTTTGTAATGCTTTTCCAGATTTAATAGTTTGAATTATCATCTTCTCAGCCTGATTATTATTTTCAATAATTCCAGCCATAATCAACATTTCAGCGAGTAAAGCAAAAGTTACTTCTTTCAAATCCTCATCATAATTTCCTTTAAGAAATTCAATGCATTCAATTATCTCAAGGCTATTTCCAACACAAGTACCCAGAGGTGAATCCATATTTGTAAACAAGATTTTTACTTTTTTATCAAATTTTGCACCTATCTTACTTAATGATTCAGCTAACTTTTTTGCAGTATCCATATCTCTGATGAAAGCTCCATTTCCAACTTTAAGGTCGATTATCAATCCATCAATTCCAGAAGCAATTTTTTTACTCATAATACTTGCAGTCATAAGTGGAATGCTTTCAACTGTTCCGGTTACATCACGCAGTGCATAGATTCTTCTATCTGCCGGCACAATCTCCTCTGATTGGCTAATAACAGCAAATCCATTTTGCAAAACCAATTCCTTGAATCTATTTAATGAAATTTGAGTTTGAAATCCGGGTATAGATTCAAGTTTATCAAGAGTACCACCTGTATGTCCCAGTCCTTTGCCAGAAATCATTGGTACTGAGATTCCACATTCTGCTGCAATTGGAGCAAGAACTATTGAAACTTTGTCTCCAACCCCACCAGTGCTATGCTTATCAATGAATCTACTATTAGTATTTTCAAACTTTATAACTTTACCAGATTCAATATATTCCTGTGTTAGCCAATAGGTCTCGTCAAAATCCATACCTATAAGAATAATTGCCATAAGCATTGCAGACATTTGATAATCAGATATATTTCCCCTAAGATATTCGGTTAAGAAAAAATGAATTTCTACTTTACTTAACTTCTTACCATCTCTTTTCTTAATAATTAATTCTGTTGGATTCATAATTAAAACCTTGAAGGTTTATCTCCTCTAACCAGTTATGGCAAATTCCACAACATCATTATTATATAATATTTTAAATATTGAATTCTTTTTATACTCAAATTTTTCAAAAAAGATATAACCACTTTCTTGTGCATTTGGTCTTATATTTCTAAATTGAAATGCTTTGAGTTTTATATTTCGCATTCCTTCAAGACGGTTTTCATATTCTTCTTTGAGTTCATCTTTATCTTTCAAATCATAATTTAACAGATAATTAATATCATAATATTGATTGCTACCATACATAATTTGAATAACTTCATCACTATCAAACAAATTGTACTGTTCACCTTTTACATCAATTAGAACAAATGAATTTATATTTATAGGCATTGCTTCTTTAGTTTTATTTCTGAATATGACATAAAAAAGCGAAAAATAATTTTCAAGATTTTGTGGAGGGTCATTCCAACTCTGTGGTTGAATTGCAATATCATAATCTTTCTTATTTATAAGAGCAAAATCTTCTTTAATTTTGACATACTTAGATTTGATTGGAATAATTTTGGGAGCACATGAATTTGTTAATACTATAAAAATTGCCAGCCCAAATATTATAAGTATTCTATTTTTCATAATGTATACTATTCCTCTAAATGTTCATTATTATTGGATTCTATTTCCTCATCAATTTCGATTACTTCTTCATGCTCAAGCAATGCAATATCAGTTGCATGGTCACCTTCATTTAGTTTTATTAAACGCATACCTTGAGTATTACGACTGATTACTGAAATATTCTCTATATGCTGTCTAATTACTTTGCCGGAACTTGTAATAATTATTAAATCATCATCATCAATCACTTCATTAATTTTTACCAAAGAACCGTTTCTCTCAGTTGTTTTTATTGTAATAACTCCCTTACTCCCTCTTTTAGTAATACGATAATCTGCGATAGCAGTTCTTTTTCCATATCCATTTTCAGTTAGGACTAATAGTGTTCCATGCCTTTTGACAACAACCATTCCTATTACCTCATCACCTTCCCTCAATCTAACACCACGAACACCATAAGTATTCCTTCCTTGAGGTCTTACATCCTGTTCAAAAAATCTATTAGCATAACCCGTTTTTGTTGCTAAGATAATTTCATTACTTCCGTAAGTTATTTGTGCATCGAGTAGCTCATCATCTTCAGCAATTTTAATGGCAATGATACCATTTGACCTTGGATGACTGAATGAAGTTAATTCAGTCTTTTTTACAATACCTTTTTTGGTTGCCATAATAATATATTGATCTACTTTGAAATCTTTAACCACAACATAAGTCATTACATTTTCATCTTTTTCTAATGGAAGTAAATTAACAATAGCTTTTCCCCGAGAAAGTCTTCCTGCTCTTGGTATTTGAAATACCTTAAGCCAATAGCATTTACCTTTATTTGTGAAGAAAAGGATATAACTGTGTGTTGATGCAATAAAGAGATTTGTAATAAAATCTTCTTCTTTCAACGAGACGCCTGATAGACCTTTGCCACCGCGCTTTTGTCTTTGATAAGTGCTTATTGGCTGTCTTTTAATATATCCATCATGAGAAATTGTAACAACCATATCCTCATCAGCAATAAGGTCTTCGATATTTAGTTCGTCCAGACTTTCAATAATTTGAGTTCTTCGTGGGTCAGCAAATTTTTCTTTAATCTCCTGAAGTTCACTTTTGATAATTTCCATTCTCATATCTTTATTTTCCAAAATACTTCGATATTCAGCAATATTCTTGATTAATTCTAGATATTCAGTTTCTAAATTTTTTCTTTCCAAACCGGTTAATTTTTCTAGTTTCATATCTAATATTGCTTTAGCTTGAACTTCAGACAAACTGAATTTTATAATAAGTCTTTGTTTTGCTTCTTCAGCCTTTTTGGATGAACGAATTATTGAAATTACCTCATCAATATTATCTAGAGCAATTTTCAAACCTTCTAATATGTGAGCTCTTGCCTCAGCTTTTATTAATTTATACTTTGTTCTACGCATCACAATTGTATGTCTGGATTTGAGATATTCATTCAGAGTTTGCCTCATAGTAAGAACTGTCGGTATCTGATTAACCAGAACAAGATTGATAACACCATAAGTTATTTGCAAATAAGAATATTTATAAAGCAGATTTAATAAAATTTTAGGATCCTCATTTCTTTTGATTTCAATCACAAGTCGCATTCCGTCTCTATCTGATTCATCACGAATATTGGAGATTGTTGTGATATTATTATTTTTGATTTGAGCAATAATATTTTCAATCAATAATTTTTTACTTAACTGATATGGCAATTCTGTAATAATAATATTATTTTTCCCTGTTTTTACATTCTCAATATATGCTTTGCCTCTGACAGTTAATTTTCCTCTGCCAGTAGAAAAATACTCATAAATAGGCAATTTTCCACAAATAAATCCACCAGTTGGAAAGTCAGGACCTTTTATAAATTCCATTAGTTCTTCACTTTTGATTTCAGGATTATCAATCAATGCGATTAATCCATCCACGATTTCACCGATGTTATGAGGAGGAATATTAGTAGCCATACCAACAGCTATTCCACTACTTCCATTAGCAAGAAGATTTGGAAACTTTGATGGTAGGATTACTGGTTCTTTTCGGGTTTCATCATAATTAGAAATAAAATCTACAGTATCCATTTTTATCTCTTCAAGCATACTTACAGAAGCATGTTGTAACTGTGCTTCTGTATAACGCATTGCTGCTGGTGGGTCTCCATCAATAGAGCCAAAATTACCTTGACCTTTTATTAACGGATATCGCATATTCCAATCCTGAGCTAATCTGACTAAAGTTGGATAAATAACCTGTTCTCCATGTGGATGGTAGTTACCAGATGTATCCCCAGCAATTTTTGCACATTTTCTGAAACCTTTACCGGGTGCGAGATTCAGTTCATGCATTGCATAGATGATTCGTCGTTGAGATGGTTTTAATCCGTCTCTAAGGTCTGGTAATGCTCGAGATACTATCACACTCATTGAGTATTTAAGATATGACTCTTTCATCTCATCTTCAATATTAGTTTTGATGATATGTCCTTTTCCTTCAATCATTCTTTTCTCCTAAAAATTTTATACCACAAAGGCACCAAGACACAAAGAAATTGTGTAACTTTATCATTTATTTCCCGGGAGTTTTATTTCAAAAGCAAACATTTTTTTGTATCTATAGTATTATTATCAACTATTAATTTATAAAGATAAATTCCTGAACTTAATGTATTTCCCTTTTTATCTTTTCCATCCCATTTAATTGGCGATTTACAATTGACTATTGACAATTGGTTTACAAGCTGTCCTTTGACATTATAAATTTCCATTCGTGTTTCTTCGTGTTCATTCGTGGCTAAATCCTAGACATCCAAATCCTGCACATATTTGGCATTTTCCACGATAAACTGCCTTCTTGCTTCAACCTGACTACCCATCAGAATATCAAATGTGCGGTCTGCTTCTACTGCATCTTCTATCATAATTTTTACAAGTGTTCGTCTTTCAGGGTCAAGTGTGGTTTCCCATAGTTGGTCAGGATTCATTTCACCCAAACCTTTATATCTTTGAACTCCAATACCCACATTACCAAATTCATTAACGATTCTATCCTTTTCTTCATCTGAAAAGGCATATTTAACTGCTTTGCCTTTTTTTATCTTATATAATGGTGGTTTTGCAATAAACACATACCCGTATTCTATAAGTGGTTTCATATACCTGAAGAAGAATGTCAGAATCAATGTTGCAATATGAGCACCATCCACATCAGCATCAGCCATAATAATAATCTTATGATAACGGGTTTTTGAGACATCAAACTCATCATAAATTCCAGCACCAATTGCGGAAATAATGGGTTCTAATTTATCATTAGTGAGAACCTTATCTATTCTTGCTTTTTCGACATTCAACATTTTGCCCCATAAAGGAAGGATGGCTTGAAATCTTCTATCCCTTCCCTGTTTAGCAGAGCCACCAGCAGAATCACCTTCAACAAGAAATATCTCACATCTTTCAGGCTCTTTTGATGAACAGTCTGCTAATTTGCCAGGAAGGCTCCCACTATCAAGAAGACCCTTTCTACGAGTAATTTCTTTTGCTTTCTGTGCGGCGGCTCTGGAACGAGCAGCTATCAAGGCTTTATTAACAATCTTTCGAACAACAGTAGGATTCTCCTCAAAAAAATCTGATAATTTTTCTCCAACAAGAGAATTTACAATACCTTCTACATCTGTGTTAACCAACTTGGTTTTTGTTTGTCCTTCAAATTGAGGATTGGGTAATTTCACACTTATAACAGCGGTTACACCTTCTCTTATATCATCACCACTAATTGTTATCTTTTCCTTTTTCAAAATCTGATAATCTTTAATATACTTATTTAGTGCTCTGGTAAGTGCGAGTTTAAATCCAGTAAGATGGCTTCCTCCTTCAATGGTGTTAATATTATTTGCATATGAAAATATATTTTTATGATATGATTCTGTATACTGAATTGCAGCTTCTACCTGAATATCATCTCTTTCTCCAACAATATATATTGGAGTTTTGAAGATTGCTACCTTGCTTTCATTAAGATATTTAACAAAAGATGTAATACCACCTTCATATTTAAAATTATGCTTTTTATTTGTTCTTTTATCCAAGATGTTGATTTCTAAACCTTTATTAAGAAAGGATAATTCCCGCAATCGCTGTGATAATATATCAAAACTAAATTCAGTTGTATCAAAAATTTCTTCATCAGGAACAAAGGTAACATCTGTTCCTGTCTTTTTTGTTTTACCAATCAATTCTAATTTAGATTTTACTTCACCTTTTTCATAGTATTGTCTATGGATTTTGTTATTTTTATATACTATGACTTCAAGCCATTTTGATAAGGCATTTACAACTGAAACGCCAACTCCATGCAATCCACCAGCAACTTTGTATATCTTGTCATCAAATTTTCCACCAGCATGAAGCATTGTCATTACAACTTGAACAGCAGGGACTTTTTGCTCAATGTGCATTCCAACAGGAATTCCTCGTCCATTATCTTTAATTAAAATTGAACCATCAGTATTTATTATCACATCAATTTTTGAACAAAAACCAGACATTGCCTCATCAATGCTATTATCCACCACTTCAAAAACCAGGTGATGCAAACCTCTTTCACCGACTCCACCAATATACATTGATGGACGTTTTCGAACTGCGCTTAAGCCTTTTAAAACTTTAATCTTTGTTGCATCATATTTTGCTGACATATTTTATCCTCACTTTTTTAATTAGTGTCTATCCGTAAACTAAAAATCTTGAGTTAAGTTTGCTTTAGCTAACTTGACTTAAGTTTTCTAACTCATCCCGATTTATCGAAAAAACTGACTTCACGGACAGACTCTAATTATTCATTCTCATTTTCTAATCCCTCCAATAAAGTATCATATATGCCTTTTTCTCCACTTATCTTAGTTGGTATTTTTCCAAGACTTACAACTAAATTTACTTTTGAATACTTTGGAACATCCATTCCAGAAATTGGCTGGCTATAAATAACTTTGCGTTTTATAATTTCATTTGAGTATGAATAATTTATACTTCCTATCTCCAGTCCAATATTCATTAACCGAATTTTCGTTTCATCCACAGAAAGATTATCAAGACTTGGAATTTTCACCAACTCTGGACCTTTACTAACAATAACATCAATAGTATAACCTTTCTTAACCATACTATTTGCAGGAGGATCTTGAGCAATGATACTACCCTCTAATATTTCACTACTATTTCTTTCACCTTTTTTATCAATGTATAAACCTTCTTTATAAAGGTCATGTTGTGCCTTTTTATAACCTTTATTCACCAAATCTGGGACAGCAACCTCATTCCGATGTTTAGTATAAACTATCATAAATGCTCTTGCAAAAACATATCCTAAAAGAAAGATAATAATAAGACTTAGAATTGTAAACGCAATAGTTTTAAAAGTTTTCATATGTAAATAGCACACTTATTACACACCCCGTCCTCCGATTTCATCGGAGTCCACCCCTCTTATTAGAGGGGATTTCCGAATGTCAAGTCCTAAATATGGTTGACACATTTTTCTATTTATTATGGCTAAAGACCTGCCTGCAGGCAGGTCTTTAAGCTGCTTGTTCTTTGACATTTTCATTATATTTCTCTGCAGGGGTTTTATAATTAAGACTTAGATGGGGTCGCTCCTTATTATATATCTCTATCGCTTCTCTTACTGCCTTCTTTATCTCTTGTATATCCTTAAAAATCCTATTTAATAAAAACTCTTCTTTCAGTATTCCTATTATCCTTTCCATTATACCGTTCTCATATGGCTTACCTGGTGAAGACATACTTATCTGAATATTATTTCTCTTAAGCTTTTCTACATATTGTATACTGCTATACTGTGTACCACGATCCGAATGATGTATCATATTGAAAATCTCATCATCAGACAAACCTCTCAAACTCATACTTAATGCCTTTAAAGGTCCTTCCGTTGATAAATCATCACTCAAATGGTTACCTACTATTTTGCGTGAATAGTGGTCTGAT
>JAGMCF010000223.1 GCA_023129415.1 Candidatus Cloacimonadota bacterium | reverse complement strand
TTTGAAATTAAGAAAGGTGATGCAGGTGATTGGGTAACTAATATTTCAAATTTTATAATTCTAGATAATTCGTTTCAGAAGATTTATGTAAGATTTATCCCAACAGTTACAGGAAGTTATTCTGGTGATATTTCTATTTCCAGCAATGATCCTGACGAAGATACTGTATATGTAAATGTGTCTGGAACAGGAGTTGAATATGCAGTTCCGAATATCGAAGTTGATCCCACAGAAGTCCCTTTTGGAAATGTTACAATTTTATCAACTAAAGAGGAACTTTTTACAATTTCAAATACAGGTTCAGCAGAACTAATCATAGATTCAATTTATGTTCCTGTTAATTCTGGATTTATGATTAGATCGGGAGATAGTGGTGAATATTCCAATTTTATTCAAGAGTTTTCAATTTCAGTTGGGAATGAAAAAGATATATATGTTGAATTTATACCTCCCGCTATAGGTCAATATTCAACATACATAACAATTAAAAGCAATGTTGGAAGTGATTTTGTAAATGTGTCAGGTATTGGGGTTGAATATGATGTGCCTGATATAGATGTTAATCCAGTTGAGCTTCATTTTGGAGGCGTTTCAATATATCAAAGTGTGGAAGATACTATAAAAATAATGAATACAGGAAATGCGATACTGGAAATAAATAACATATTTTCACTATCAGGTTATGAAATAAAATTAGATGATGAAAGTTGGGGTAATCATATTCCAGCTTTTGATATTCCACCATCAGAAGAAGAAATTATTTATGTTAAATTTCATCCAGAAGCATTGATTACATATAATGGTGTAATTTATATTACAAGTAACGATCTAGATGAAAGTTCTATTCCGGTTCTGGTTGAGGGACAGGGAATACCAGTACTTTCTGAGAAAATACCCGATGCATTTACTCCCAATGGAGATGGACTGAATGATGAATTTATTATTGGTCCATTCCAGGAATCAGGAGGTGATAAAGCTCAATTTATAGTATATGACATACGAGGTAAAATACTTCATGAAACTAATAGAGCTGCAAATATACCTTTAACATGGGATGGTAATGATAATTCTGGGAATAAATGTATAAGCGGAGCATACATATATGTGTATCTGATAAATGATAATGTATTTAAAAGAGGGAAGATATATTTAATCAGATAGGGAAAATTTAGAAACGGACCATTATATTTAGAAAATACAAAAGTGGTTCTAATTGTTTGGAATATTATCAATAATCCCGTTAAGGGGGTGTAATATAGTAAGTTGTCTATTTGCTTTCCACATCTTACCATTAGAAAGTTACTTGTGTATTAAATTTGAATATGTTGTTTCATTACACCCCCTAAAGGCAAATTTCGTAAAGAATTGGAAAGAATGTGAATTTACTTGGATTGATAGTGATATTTTAAAAATGATTGAGTAGAGCGACCTTCCAAGGTCGTTAACCGCACAGGCTTGGAACCCTGTGCTACAAATATTTGTTGAATAATAAAATTGACAGATGAAATAATGATTTTCTCTTTTGACTATATAATATCAAATTTGATTAGAAATTTCCATTTTTTTAAGATTTGTCATGAATAAAATGAGAATTAAATATTTTATTTTACATATGTTGATTACCTTATTTTATATGATGCTATTAAACATGAAACTTTGCGAAAGTTTCAAACTTTCGCAAAGATAACAATAAGCGAATTTAGTAAAGAATTGGAAAGAATGGAAATTTACTTGGATTGATAGTGATGTTTTAAAAATGATTGAGTAGAGCGACCTTCCAAGGTCGTTAACCGCACAGGCTTGGAACCCTGTGCTACAAATATTTATTTAATAATAATTTGACAAATATAAATCAATTTACATACATCGGCATGAATGATATTAAGAGAAAAAATAAGTGAAAATAATTAAAATTTATTTTTTGTAAGAGAATAATAAAAATGAAAAAAACAAGTATAATTATATTAACAGCGTTTTTGTGGGTATCATTTGCCTTTGCAGATGAGATTATGCAACCAAGTGGAAAAGAAAGAATTCCTGTAGCAAACTACCAGTTACATAACATTACTCCACTACCAAAAGAAAATAATCCTGTTCCAAACTGGGAATTTATAACAGAACCCACTGCGATCATGACAAGCTGGTATGATTATATGCCAAGTAGTTATGAATCTCACCCTTTACGATTACAATCGGATAACGGTAATGGTTTGTATTATACCTGGCATGCTTTGCCGGATGATGCTCCAGGAACGAAAAGAAAACAGTATTATGCATATATCAATTCATCAGGCGTAGTTCAGGATTATGGAGCCATATCAACCTCTGATATCAAGCAGGGATATGGTACAATTGATGTTATTCCCGGAAATGGAGATGCAGTTGTAACATGGCACCAACGGAATGCTGTACTCGGATACGGCACTACAATAGCTTATGATGATTATGCCATGCTCGGCATTCCCGGTTTCTGGTCAAGTTATTTGTTTATTCCACCGGATACCCCAGGTGGAAATGAATATATCTGGCCCAATATTAATGTAGGTCCTTCTCCTCTTGGTGATGGATATGTGCGAGTATATCAAACAGCCAATAATTACCTTTATAACTCATTCGGTCATCCCTGTGAAGATGTAAGAATAATGTTTTGCGATGTAGAGAACAGTTTAGCGGGTGATGTGAGTGTACTTCTCGACCTTGGGAACTGGTCAGAAGTAACCCCAATGTATTATTGGAGAGCAAAAGACTGCCGTCCTCAATCTAAATGCTTTGTTATTGATCCAAGTACACCGGGTAGAGTAGCCCTCATCGGTTTTGCTTCTTGGTTATCTGGAGACCTTGGAGATATGCCTGTAAATCCAGGAATGTGGGTTTGGGAATCTCTTGACTATGGTGCAACCTGGGACCAAGCAAACCTGCATTGCGAACCAGATGCAGACGATTGGTTTTATCTCGTTGATAATATCCCCCAGATTGGTGGTCCTCCAATACCTGACTTCCTTGAAGTTTCTGCCGGTGGATGGCACTGCTCAGCTCGCTGTGACAATGCCGGTAATATTTACTGGGCATACCTTCAGCAGTATGGTTATACAGACGCTGCAGGATCAGGTTTTTATTTCCCAAATTTTATGCCTATGGGAATAGCTACTTGGGATGGCGTGGAATTTACCTGGGATGAAGTTCCGGAAATGCCCGGTATTGACCCATTATCCGGTCATACTGTTCCCTGGGAGATAGTCGGTCCCAGCACATTGACTTATCCTATTGTTGGTTGGAGCACCTATGAAGATCAACTCTTCCATGAAAACACTCACAAACTTGCAATTAATGAAAGCAATGGTTGGTTAGCACAGCTTTGGGCTGATGGAACTTATCTGACATTGAATTCTCTCGGAGTGCCGGGATATGAAGATTATGCTACCCACCCAATTCTTTATCTCTCTGTTTCAGGAGATTTTGGTGTAACATGGACAGAGCCCATTGAACTAACAGATATTTATAATCCTGATATTGACTTTATGAATCAGATCACAGTCTACCCCTACCTCTGTAATGAGATAGTTGACCTTGGTGATGGTTGGGGTCAAGTACATATCAGTTATTTCGATGATAATTCCTTTGGTTCATTTCCTCAGGGTGGTGGTTTAAATACTGGTGGACAGATAACATATTGTTCAGTAAAAATTAATTTTGGAGAATCGCTTCTATCTGCAAATTTTTCAGCAGATCAAACCTCAGGTCTTGCACCCTTAACTGTTAATTTTACAGACCAATCCACACCTGGAACAGAAGAAATTGACGAGTGGTCTTGGGACTTCGGAGATGGGGATAATTCAGATGAACAAAATCCTGCTCATATATATGAAAATCCGGGAACCTATACTGTTTCATTAACAGTTACTGATGGCACTAATACCGATACGGAAATTAAAACGGATTATATATATGTTCAAGTTTCAACTTCTATATATGATATCCAATACACTACTGAACCCGGACCAGAAGGAACATATCCTTCATTGATGGAGGGACAGACTGTTATAACATCGGGAATTGTTACTGCTATAGAATGGGCATATTATTATAAGGATAACTTTTTTATTTCAATGCCAGAAGGTGGTGCATGGAAAGGTATTCTTGTTTTTATGACAGGTGATACAACACTCGTTCCTGGTGATGAAGTAGAAGTTACAGGAACTGTAGATGAATATAATGGAATGACTGAAATTTCTGGTTATAGTGACCCCATTTCTATAACCTTATTGAGTTCAGGAAATCCTATTCCAGAACCCACTTCTGTCACTTGTGCTGACCTTGCCCCCGAGGGTGTTGGAGAACCCTATGAAGGTGTTTTGGTTGAGTTAAATGATGTAACTGTTATTCAAGAACCAGACGAGTTTGGAAAATGGTTAGTTGATGATGGAACAGGTATTGCTCAAATTGATGATAGTTTCTTTTATTTAGACGAAGTTGATCCACCTATTGTAATTACTGTTGGTATGGAATGGGAAATAATAAGAGGTTGTCTTGGTTATAGCTATGGTGAATATGGATTGAATCCCAGAACTCCAGATGATTTAATTGAAAATATAAATCCACCCACAGCAGATTTTGTTGCAGACACAACATCAGGTTTTGCACCATTGACAGTTAATTTTACAGATCAATCAACCCCAGGAACAGGAGCAATTGAAGAATGGTATTGGAACTTTGGTGATGGAGATAATTCAACTTATCAGAATCCTACTCACATATATGATAATCCGGGAACTTATACTGTATCTTTAACAGTTACAGATGAATATGATTCAACAGCCACAGAAACAAAGGTAGATTACATTACTGTTTTTCCAGTACCACCAACAGCTAATTTTTCAGCAGACACAACATCTGGATATGCTCCATTAACAGTTAATTTTACAGACCAATCTACTCAAGGAACAGGTGCAATTATAGAATGGAAATGGTATT
>JAGMCF010000222.1 GCA_023129415.1 Candidatus Cloacimonadota bacterium | reverse complement strand
TCTTATATGAAAACTGAAGATACTCCAGAAGATACCACGAAAACAAGCAGTAGTTATATAGGCTTAGGTCTTAGAGAAGACTATAGTTTTATTCCCAACATATTGAAATCCTTTTTAGAATATAGATGGACCAAATCAAGTGGTTCTTCTGAATATACAAAGAATTATATTTCATTAGGAGTTAGTCATAAATTAAAACTTTTTGGTGCAGAGACATTCCTAAGTGGCGAAGTTTCTCACTTGATGTATAAAAATAAATCTGTCTTAGATAGTGATTATAACCAGACTGAATTTAGATTTAAGATTAGTCAGAAATTTTAATATAAGATATACTACCTGAGGATTTTCGTGACATAATTTTCTCATTTTATTGGTATCTTTTTACAATAGATTATTGTAGTTCAAAATGCAAGGTTTTTATTAAACAAATGCAGCATTTTATACATTTATATATTTTTATAACTTATTGCATTGTGGTGAGATGTTAACTAATATTATAAGAAAGTTAGACTGCAGGGTGCAGTCTAATTGTGTGTTATAAGGAGAAAATAAATTATGAATATTAAAGACGTGTTCTTGTTTATTGGACCTTTAATGGCTGGCTTGATAGGTTCTTACCTCACTTATTACTTCACAATAAAATCAAAGAAAAAAGAATCAATCCTAAAATTCAAAGAAGAAAAATATACAAATCTTTTAATACTTTTACAAGGCTTTATTGGCAGAACCGTTTCGGCGGAAACAAAAAAGAAATTCTTTGAAGAACAATATAAATCATGGTTGTATTCTTCAGATGAGGTCGTGAAAACAATAAATAAAATGGTTCGTTTAGTCATTGAATCACGAGGAGAAAAACCTGATCAAGAAACTGGTAGAAAGGCCGTAGGAAATATTGTGTTAGCCATACGCAAAGATTTACTAGGAGAAACAAAATTAGATTTCAAGGATTTTGTATATACCGATGTAATTGAATAACCTTATAACAAGTCAATGCACCTGACCGTAAATCGCTGCGCGATTTCCGGCAGGTGATTTCGGTCGTTAGAAGGTACTGGATTTTTAGTTCAAGATGATTTAAAAATTGCTGTATCGAATTTACACATATGAAAATCAAAGATGTAATCAAAATGTTAGAAAATGATGGTTGGTATCTCGCTAGAACAAAAGGTAGTCATAGACAGTTTAAGCATCCGAATAAACCTGGAGCTGTTACTATCGCGGGAAAACCAAGTTTGGATTTACCAACAGGGACCCTTAATAGTATATTAAAACAAGCAGGTTTAAAGAAAGAATTTAAAGGTAATTAAAATGCAATATGTAGTTATGATTGAAAAAACAAAAAAAAATTATGGTGCGTATGTACCGGATTTGCCTGGTTGTGTTGCTGTTGCAGAGACCAAGACTGAATTATTGAAACTTATTCAGGAAGCTATTGAGTTTCATTTAGAAGGACTCAAAGAAGAAGGGATTACAATTTCAGAACCAACAACCACAAGCGAATTAGTTGAAATTTTATCAGTGCCTTCTAACCACCGCTTCACCTGACAGAAACGCAGACGGGATTTGGAATTTTCAGTTGAGATAGCATTCAAAAGTTAATTTGGTAATTTATAGATTATTTCCATTTTGCGTTTCTGCAGGTGAGCTTATCCGTTAGGTGGCACATAAATAAGGAAATCTTGTAATGGCATTGAGAGAAGAATTTGAGAAACAGGGAAAATGGCTTTTCAGGTGGAGAAGCTACTTGCCTTTACTCATATTTCCAATTTTACTTGTTGCTTTACGAAATTCTGAAAATTCGGAGCAGGTTCTTGGAGAAACAGTAGATGACCTTTATGAGGTCATCTGTATAGCAATATCCTTTTTGGGGCTGACTATCCGTTGCATTACCATTGGCTATGTCCCTAAGGGGACATCTGGTAGAAACACAAAACGACAAGTAGCAGAAGCACTTAATACAACAGGTATATATTCAATATTACGTCACCCACTTTATTTTGGAAATTTTATTATTTTTTTAGGAATAGCAATGTTTGTTCAAGTTTGGTGGTTCAGCCTTATAGCTATTCTTGTATTTTTTATATATTATGAAAGAATAATGTTTGCAGAGGAAGAGTATTTACGAAATAAATGTGGGATATCATTTATTAAATGGGCTGAAAAAACTCCAGTATTTTTGCCAAAATTCAAGAATTGGCAACAATCGTGTCTAACATTTTCATTTAGAAATGTTCTCAAGAGAGAATACTCAGGATTTTTTGCAATAATAACATCGTTTACATTTGTTGAAATTATTGGAGATTTATTTGACGAAGGAAGATTAGAACTAGATTTAACCTGGATTATCTTCTTTTCTGTAGGATTGCTCATCTATTTGGTTCTAAGAACCCTTAAGAAAAAGACCACGATTTTGCATATTGATGGAAGATGATCAGTTATTATCGACTAACAAGCCACTTCACCAACCAGCTATTACTCTTCAGTTCCATAGTGTCAGGTGATCTTTATCATTAGACAATCTCCTTTTATTTTCAGTATTTTTTATAGATTCAAAGGATAAACAGCATGAGTATAATACGAAAAATTTCAATTATTTTAATATCTATTTTAGTGGTATTATTTGTATACTTTCATATACCTCTCTTAGCAGGTGAAGAATCAGATGTAAAGACTCTTGTTGACGGAAACACGAAATTTGCATTTGACCTTTATGCCAAATTAAAAGAAAAAGAAGGAAATCTTTTCTTCTCTCCGTATAGTATTTCCACAGCACTTGCAATGACCTATGTTGGTGCCAGAGGAAACACAGAAAAGCAAATGGCTGAAGTACTTCATTTTATATTGAAAGATGATAGTCTTCATTATGCATTTGCAGAACTTCAAATACAATTGAATGCAGTTCAAGAGAAGGGAAAAATCGAGCTCAGTATTGCAAATTCCATCTGGGGTCAAGAAGGTTATGATTTTCTAAAAGAATTTCTTGATATTATAAATGAATATTACCAGGGAAAAGTTAAACTTGTAGATTTTATTGAAGCTTGTGAGAATGCGAGAAATCAGATTAATGAATGGGTAGAACAGAAGACAAAAGATAAGATTAAGGAGCTTATAAAGCCAGGAATTCTTAATCCATTAACACGCCTTGTGTTAGTAAATGCGATTTATTTCAAAGGAAAGTGGGAGAAAGAGTTTGAGAAGAAATTAACAAAGGATACTCCTTTCTGGTTGACTCCTGAAGACTCAGTTCATTGTCCTATGATGCAGCAGAAGGGAAGTTTTAATTATTGTGAGAATGATAGCTTACAGATTCTTGAGTTGCCTTACTTAGGTAATGCTCTCTCTATGATTGTTTTGCTTCCTAAAAAGATTGATGGTTTGTCTGAATTGGAAAACTACCTCAACATAGATAATCTAAATAAATGGATGGCTTTCAGTAATCAGGAGATAAAAGTATATCTTCCAAAATTCAAAATGACTTCTGGTTTTTCTTTGGGGAAAACACTTTATGATATGGGCATGCCGAGTGCTTTTTCACTTCCGCCAGCTGATTTTTCTGGAATGACCGGAGTAAAAGATCTTTATATAAGCAAGGTTATACACAAAGCTTACGTAGATGTTAATGAAGAAGGGACTGAAGCAGCGGCAGCGACTGCTGTAGTTATGTTGAAGGCTGTAGCAGTTCCCAAACAACCCATTGTTTTTCGAGCAGACCATCCGTTTATATTCTTAATTCGTGATAATCATTCAGGAAGTGTTCTATTCTTGGGCAGATTAGTTGATCCAACAGAATAAAGTAAAAAATCAATAATACCTAACTCGGCTAAACCGAAACCAAAAAGAATTCACCACCGAGAACACCGAGAAACACCGAAAAATAATATATCTAAAAAAGTTGAGCAAAAATTTAAACTGCGTGAACACTCATTAATAAAGGCTTCACAAAGATGGATGAAATTTTTTTGCCAAAAGATGTAAGGATATTAGAATTAAGTGACTTATGTGGTAAACAGAACTAATAAAATTTCATATTCTGTTTTAAAATTTACGAATAAATCCCCAATTTAATTGGGGATAAATAACAAATAACAAGCATCAAATAACAAATAAACCTCAATTGTTAAAATTCCAATAACCAAAATAATCATTTTGATTTAACCGTGGTTAATGAAAATTATTAATATGTTTTTTACCCCGTTAGATATTTAGTGTGAAATACTGCTTTCTGTTATATTTTAATCCCGATATATCGGGACGGGGTAAATTTGATTTTTTGATAATTGAAATTTATTTGGATTTTGTTATTTGGATTTTGTAATTTTGTAAGGTAATTGCCCCTTTTCTTAGAACTTCAACCTTGTTATTAACAACTTTTACAATTGTGGATGGCAAATTGGTAAATGTATTTATTTCATCAATCACGATTCCTTCAACCTGATTTTCAAATTTGGTTATTATATCATTTATTTCAAATATTTCTCTTTCACCCGATATATTAATGCTTGTGCTAATTATTGGAATTCCTGTTTCGTTTATAATTTCTTGAGTAATAACATTTCCAACAAGTCTTACAGCAATTGTTTTATTTTTGCATATTTGATTTTTCCAATACTTTTTTTTTGCATTAAATATAATAGTTAAAGGACCGGGCCAGTATTCATCTATTAATTTTTTTTCAATTACTGAAATTTTGCTAACAAGAGAATTCAGTGGTGACAAATCTCCAATTAATACTATATAACCTTGTTTTTCCTTTCTCTTTTTTATATGAGAAATTTTGTTGATTGCTTCTTTATTTGTGATAATTGCACCAAATCCGTATAGATTTTCAGTGGGATGGATTAGGATTTTTCCTTCTTGTAAAATCTCAGTAGCTTGCTTTATTTTTTTCATTTCGATTCTGTTTGCGAATATTATTTTTTTCATATGAAAATCCTTTCGCCACAAAGGCACAAAGACACAAATAAAAAATTATAAACACGACAAATTCAACAACTCTAATGTAATTTTTATACTCCTTTGTGTCCCGAGTTTCTTTCGGGACATGTATGTTTCACCTGAAAATCTATTTCTTTATTTCGATTCGGGATAAACCCGAATCTACCCCCAGGATGGGTAGCAACAGGTTTATCCTGTTGCTGTAATAAAACAATAAACTCATCTCTTCGGTAAACCATCTTAAATTTTCGTACTCCTTTGTGTACCAGATGTATCGGGGACATGTATGTTTCATAAGAAAGTTCTAATAATTAATCATGGAGTTTGGAGTTCTTGCCTTTAATTTTTGATCAGATTTATTTCAAATAATCCATTGGGTTAACTGCCTTACCAGCTTTCCGCAATTCAAAATATAAACAATTTTCATCAATTATTACATTACTTCCAGAATATGCGATAACCTGTCCCTGTTTAATCCTCTGGCCTTTGTTTACAACTAATTTTTCATTATATCCATATAGACTATAGAATCCGTTTTGGTGGTCAATAATAACTAAATTTCCTTTACTTTCAAACCAACCAGAAAAAGCAACTATTCCTGAAGCAATACTTTTAACAGGAGTTCCAACTTTTGCTTGAATACATATACCTTTACTTTCAATTGTAGTTTTGGAGTTGGTTGGCTTTATTGTTCCGAATTCTTGTATTATTGTTCCTGTTACAGGCCATATTATATCCTGTTCAAATTTGAAGCTATATTCTCTGCCATGTTTTTCTGCTTTAATTTGCTGCAGAAAATTTTCTAAGGAAGTAATTCCATCTTTGATAGTATCTATTTGATTTTGGTAATCCTTTTCTAAATTAAAAAGCAAATCTAATTCATCCTGTTCAGATTTTTTTCGAGAAGCAACATAATTACAATTTTGCTGATTAAATCTCATCTTATGTTGAAGATTCTGAATATTCTGTTCTTTCTCAAGGCTGATATTTTTTTGGGTAAGGTAATTATTATAAAGGCTATCAAGATTTGTTAGGATTGAATTTGAGCATATCTGGAGGTTATTAATGTATGAATTTCTTATACAGTTTGGATTTTGATAAATGCTATTCACATATAAATGAATTAAATTTTTAATAATGTTATTAAGTAAAACTTTGTTTTCTGAAATATTATTTTCACCTTGATGAATATGAGCTATGATTTCTTCAAGTTCTTGCTCATTAGAGATTTTCTGCTTACTCAAATTTTTAATAATTTTTTTAAGATTATATATATTTCTTTCTAATTCATTTATTATTACTTCTTGTGCATTTTTATCCTTCTTAAGTTCTTGTAAAACCTTCTGTGTTGATTCAATCTCCTGCTCTAATTCTGAGATTCTCTTTTTAGTAGTTTGAGTAATATCTGCCAAAGAGAATTGAAAACATAGCAAAAAACATAAGAAAAATATAGTATATTTCATAAAAATCAAATAAAGAAAATTGAAATATTTCTGTCAAAAAATAAAAAAATTTGACTTATTAAAATGATAAACAAAAAGAGTGTAATATGAATTAAGTTTACATTTAAGTATTAGTTTTAAAAATAAAATTTAATGGAGGAAAAATGGAGAAGACTTATAAAGCCATAGACGGAAACACAGCAGCAACGCATGTGGCTTATGCTTTTAGTGAAGTTGCTGCAATTTATCCAATAACACCTTCATCACCGATGGGGGAATTAGCAGATGCTTGGGCTGCTCAAGGTAGAAAAAATATTTTTGGACAAACACTTGATGTTATAGAAATGCAATCTGAAGGAGGCGCATCTGGTGCTGTTCATGGCTGCCTTTCTGCTGGTGCATTGACTACCACCTTTACTGCATCTCAAGGTCTTATGTTGATGTTACCAAATATGCATAAAATTGCTGGTGAGTTGCTTCCAACTGTTTTTCATGTATCTGCTCGGTCACTTGCCTGTCAGTCCTTATCTATTTTCGGTGACCATTCGGATGTAATGTCTGCAAGAAATACAGGTTTTGCTCTTGTGGCTGCAGGTTCTATTCAGGAAACTATGGACCTGGCTGTTGTTTCTCATCTTGCAACATTAAAGTCCAAAGTGCCATTCCTTAATTTCTTTGATGGTTTCAGGACTTCCAATGAGATTCAGAAGGTAGAGATGATACCTTATGATACAATGGCAGAGCTTCTGGAAATGCAATATGTAAAAGATTTTCGCGAAAGAGCAATGAATCCAGAAAAGCCAATGATGAAAGTCGGTGCTCAGAATCCAGATGTTTACTTTCAGGGACGTGAAACAGTGAATAAATTCTATGCAGTTACACCTGAAATAGTTCAGGAATATATGGATAAGTTTGCAAAAAAGATAGGTCGCCAATACAAGCTTTTTGATTATATTGGCGCTCCTGATGCTGAAAAGGTTATTATAGCTATGGGTTCTGCGACAGAAACAATTGAGGAAACTGTTAACTATCTTACCGAACTTGGCGAAAAAATTGGTGCTGTCAAAGTCCGTCTTTATAGACCTTTCTCAGCTAAAGCACTTATCTCTGCAATTCCTGGAACTGTAAAGAAGATTGCAGTTCTTGATAGAACAAAAGAACCAGGCTCTCTGGGTGAGCCACTTTATCTTGATATTGCTGTTGCACTTTGGGGAAAAGATATTAAAATTATTGGTGGACGCTATGGTCTTTCTTCAAAGGAATTTACTTCAACTATGGTAAAGGGAGTTTATGAACATCTTGATGGCAAGTGCACACATGACTTTACTGTAGGTATTGAAGATGATGTCACTGGCACATCTCTTATGATTGATGAAGAAATTGATGCAGAACCAAAAGGTGTAATTCGTTGCAAATTCTGGGGATATGGTTCTGATGGAACTGTTGGAGCCAGCAAAAATTCTATCAAAATCATTGGTGATAATACTGATATGTATGCCCAGGGCTATTTCCAGTATGACTCTAAAAAATCTGGTGGAATAACAATTTCGCACCTCCGATTTGGCAAGGATAAGATACAGTCTCAATATTTATTAAATAATGTTGATTTTGTTGGACTTCACAAGTCATCGTATATAGGTCGTTATGATATCTTAG
>JAGMCF010000221.1 GCA_023129415.1 Candidatus Cloacimonadota bacterium | reverse complement strand
AATTTATAGCAAAGGTTGTGTCAAAGGTAGAAACTACTATCTCTAAAAAAGGGTCATCATTTATATTAACAACACCCCCTCCCCTCCTAAAACCAAATGTCCCATCTTGAACTGCAGAATAAGGGAAACCTGGTAATTGATTGTATTCAGCAGATAATTTTAAAGAAATAAAGAATAAAAGCAATGTATAGATAAGTATTTTTTTCATATGTTCTCCGATTTATAATTATCATGAGTTCTGCAAAATATCATTTATTTGTCATTCCGTACTTGATGCGGAATCCAAAATACTTTATTTCATTGGATTCCCGTTTTCACGGGAATGACAGATGGGGTGAAATATCTTATTTTGCAGATCTCATTAATTATCAGGAGGAGAATTAATTCTCCTCCTGATGCATTATATTAATCGTAATCATTCTATAATGGTCACAATGGTTACATAAACCTGTTGGCCTTCAGGTTTCCAGACTGTTTTGGAGAAAGTAGTATTATTCCATATTGTTTCAATATAATAATATCCTTCATCATAATTACTACCAAGCCATACTTCACCATCGTCATCAGTATCTTTATTTGTTGTTTCTCCATCATATGTCAAATAGACGGTTTGATCAGCAATAGGTTCCTTCGTCATTCCATTTATAACAGTAACATGAACTCCGGGTAAAGCCATTGATGCAATCAAGATTCCTGCTGTGAGCAGACCAAGCAAGATTGCTCCCATTAAAATCTTTTTAATCATTTTTTATTTCCTTTTATAAATTTTTTTTTGCCCTTTTATTTTACCTCTCGTAAAAGTAAATTAAAAAGGACTTCCCTTCAAATTCAATATGGAAATCTAATATTCTAACATTAAAGATGACCCTCAATTTATAGTGCCACTATATCTCGGACAAAGATAATAGAAGGCACTTATTTAAGTGAATTTATTTTTTCCAATAAATAAAATGTATTTATTTTTCTGAGATAGTTTTTTTAGATTTTGTTATATATGTATGTTTGTATTTTAGCGATCCGGCTGTCGCCCTGATAAATTGGATTTTTCTGGGGCGGGGGGTTAAAAATGAAAAATTAGAAATGAAAAACGAGAAATTAGGCATAGGAATAGTAGAATGGAATATTAAAATATTGTCATTACTCAAAAACAATTTTTTCTTTCTTGCTTTCATCTTCTCCCCAAAATATAAAGACAATTTAATAATAATTAAAATAATCTTGTCAAATAAAATTTTTAATTAGTAATTTTGACAGAATAAAACTTGACTTAAAAATTATATGATAAAGAATTTTACAGAAAATAATTTTTCAGGAGATATAATGCTAAGAAGTAGTAGAGGTTTTTCAATTTTTACTGTAATAAGTATCATTGCCTTTTTAGCCCTTATTTTTATACTTATTTTACCACAATTGTTTAATGTAAAAGAAAGAGAGATGCAAGAACAAAGATTGGAACATATGAGGAAAATTACAAAAGCTATTGAAGAATATATGGCAGATAGACATCAGTCATTTACTGGTGATTTAATAGAATTAGTTCGGACAGGTTATCTGAAGCATGCGTATGAATCACCCTTTAATGGTCTTGGTGATAAATATATTGCAAGTGGGAATTTTGATACAGGTGAGGTTATAGTAAAAGACCCCAATGAAGATGAATTTCCTATTCCAAAGAAATTATAATAGTTTTTATTGTTGATGATAAAAGGGCGAGTGTTAAATTCGCCCTTTTTTTATCTTACATCCTGAAGAATTTACTTCTCCAATCCTTTATATTAGCATCTTCTTTGATTTTATTATACCACTCATTATAAGCCTGATTCTCTTCTCTTGTTATCATTTTATCTTTCAGTTCATTCTTTTCTTGTTCAAATTTTTGCATATCAGCAGGTTGAAATTCAACTAACTGTGCCAGGTAATATCCTTTTTTCCCTTTAATCAAATCAGATATTTTTCCTACTTCCATCAAAGATAGGATAGCCTGATTAAGCTTTTCCTCCCTTCCGATATCCTTTATATGTGCATCTTTTGAAATCAATCTTGTATTAACAACTTTGAGTTTGTTATTTTCAGCCACTTGATGAAAATTGTCAGAATTGATTATTGCCACGATACTATCTACCTTACTTGCAAGTAGGGTCATCTTTTTGTTATGTTCAATGTCCGAGACTACCCTTTCTCTTACAGTTTCCAAATCCTGGAAATGCTCTCCAATTTTATACGAAATCATTGCAACATAATAATCACCGGTTTCAGTACGATAAGGTTGTGCTACATCATAAAGTTTATTTAAATATGCAAAATCTAAAAGGGTTTTTGCTCTACCAAGTCCCGGAATATACCTTTCATCTGATTGGAATTCCGGTGTTTCCTGCACTTCATAGTTAAATTGTTTTGCTACTACTTCAAAACTATCTGTCTGACACTGTTCATAAAAATCAAAAGCAATTTTTTCAAGATTTCGTCTGGTTTCTGCACCGGGTTGTTCTTTAATCAAGATATGACTTGCTCTTACCTCTTTCTCCTCGTCAGTAGTTCGTATATCAGTAAGTTTAATAATATGCCAACCAAATTGGGTTTGGAATGGTTCACTAACTTCTTCTTTTTGCATTGCAAAAGCCTTTTCTTCAAAAGCAGGAGCCATCATTCCTTTTCCAAAGAAATCCAGATCTCCACCCTTAGAAGCTGAAGGACATTCTGAATATTCTTCTGCTAATTCTGCAAAATCTTCACCACCCATAACCATTTTGTAAATTCTTTCAATCCTATCCTTGGCCCCTTTAGAATCCGCAGGACTTGGCAATAAAGGAATTTTCACATACTTGAGTTTTCTCTGTGGTTCCGTTTTAAAATTTTCTCTATTTGTATGATAGTATTCTTCTATCTCCGTTTCAGTAACATCTACAGAATCGGTCATATCTGTAGAAAACACAATGACATCAGCTTTTGCTTTTGTATTTCTTTCAATATAATCTTTTTTGACCTCATAATCAGTTACGATAATAACTGATTTTATGATATTTTGAAGTTTTTCATAAAGGAGAATTTGGTAATAATAATTTTCAAGCCAGGTCCAATCAATATTTGGATTTCGTAGAGCTTCTGTATATTTATTCATATCAAATGAGCCATCAGTTTGAAACCCTTCATGCTGTAAAACAACTTCAGGTGGATCATTCAACATTTTATTTGCAACTTCTCTGGATGAGACCTTAATATCAAAATTTTTAATGGCTTTACCTAAGATAATGCTTTGCACTAATTGATCCCATGTTTGGTCATTGAGTTGTCTATATGTCGCTTCATCAATTTCTTTATCTTCTGAATTCTCAATATAATTTGTATAGCTATTCTGGAGCATTTTATAATATTCTTCATACTTTATTTTTTTCCCATCAATAACTCCAACATGATATTTTGTTTTAAATATTTCACCAATACCCATTGTGCCCATTCCACCAATAAACACAATTGCAATTATCCAAATAATTGGTTTGGACATAGCACGCATTTTATTAAGCATAAATACCTCTCCTTGAGTTCAATAATTTTTGATACAATATGTTAAATGCGAAAAGTTAGGCAAGTTTTTTTTAATAATTCAGAACATGAGTTGGAATTTTATTGACAGCAAATTTTTCGGTTTCATTAAGCATAACTATATATTTAAAGGGTTTATCAATAATGGAAGAAGATAAAGAAAAATTCTTATATCGCATTTTTAAAGAAGATGCCCTCAAACGAGGAATGGATATGAAAGATTTTTATAGTAAGAGAAAAAAAGGGCTTTTACCATTCCTTAATTCAAAAGGGGAGGTTGAGTGGCTAAAAAGAGAAGCATACCGAATAGCAGCAGTAAAGAAAAGCGCACAAAAAAGATCAAAAAGAGGTAATCACCACAAGAGACATACTCGACATCAAGAAGATAATGAAATTTTTATCGCATCAGATAAGTATAAATATTTTCTAATGGGAGCATGCACAACAATTTTGGTTTATTTGTTTATAAAATTTTTAGAGTTATTACAAATATTTTAATAACCAATTTTTTTACCTAAATTAATAAGACTTTTTCTTAACAATTCTTTTTTTGAACTCAATTCTTCTTTTTTATTCACGAAAATTGGCTTGCCATAAATTATCTTTGCTGGTGAAAGGAGCTTTGGAATTATAAAGTTATCCCAGCTATTTAATACCCATTTATATTTTGCATTACAGGATACGGGAATAATAGGTTTGCCAGTTTTGTATGCCAGATACAAAATCCCATCCTGAACTTCTTCTTTAGGACCACTGGGACCATCAGGAGTGATTCCAATGTCATACTGAGAAGCAGCACGATTCAATTCTACCATAGCTCTCATTCCACCCCTTGTTGTTGAACCTCTAATGGATTTATAACCTAAACCTGAAATTGCCAGTGCGATATACTCACCGTCTTTATGTTTTGAAATCAAAATATGAATATTCTCAAAGCGATGAGCGTAAGAAAGAATAAGTAACCTATTGTGCCAGAATGCATAGATAACTGTCCCATATTTTTTTTTGGCATTTGCTTGATATTTTTTATCTATCCCGTGAATCCGTAAGCTGCCTATAAGAATGTTTATTAAACACGGTCCAAGCAACTTAACAATTTTATTTTTTGTTTTCTGTTTCATTTATTATAGAAAAAGCAATTCTTGTCATATTTTGTGAAGCCTTTTTATTACCAAACTTTTCATGTAATATGGAAAGCTCCTTTTTTATTTTTTGATAATTTTGATTATTATTAAGTATCAAATCAATATTTTTAATAATATTTGTTGGATTAACATCATTCTGAATTAATTCAGGAACAATTTTTTTGCCAGCCACAATGTTTGGTAATGCAATCATACCTATCTTAATAAAATGTCTTGCTATCAAGTAAGAAAGTAAGGAAGTTTTATACACTACTATCATAGGGGTTCCAATAAAACCTGTTTCTAATGTTGAAGTTCCTGATTTTGAAATAACCAAATTACTATATTTCATAAGTTCATAGATTTCATCTACAATCTTTATATGATCTTTTATTGGCTCTATTATTTTATAAAAGATTTTTTTGGAAACATTATCAGCAAGAGATATGAGAAATTCATAATTATTTTCTCTTTTTTTCAGTTTTTGAATAGTTTTTACTATTTCTGATAATATGCGTTTTATTTCAACATCGCGACTTCCAGGAATGAACGCAAGCCATTTTTTGTTTTCATCTAATTGGTATTTCTTTGTAAATTCTTTTTTTGACATTCGAAATTTTATCTCTTCTGTAATAGGATGCCCAACAAATTCAACATTAGCAGCGATGTTTTCATACAAGTCTTTCTCAAATGGAAAGATAACTGCGATTTTGTCCGTATATTGCTTGATTTTATAGATTCGTTTTTTCTTCCATGCCCATACCTGTGGACTGATGTAATACAGAACTGGAATTTTCAACTTGCTGGCAATCTTTGCAATCCTGAGATTTAATCCTGGATAATCCACCAAAATTACCAAATTTGGCTTTCTTTTAATAAATTCTTTTTTAATTTTATTTGTTACTTGATAAAAAAATCCAAGATGTTTTACAACTTCCACAAAACCAATTACAGAAAATCTTTCAAATGGGAAAATAGATTCAAACCCAAGTTTTTGCATTTTGAGACCACCAATGCCCCAAAATGTAATATCAGAATCCAGCTTCAGCATTTTTTTAATAAATTCAGAAGTATGCAAATCTGCAGACCGTTCACCTGCTAATATGAAGATATTTTTCATGATGTTAAATTTAAGAAAGTGATTTAATAGTCAAGGAAATTATTGTAACTCAATTGTCTCGATTGAGCAAGCAAGTGAGGATCCCGATAATCGGGACAATACATCTTAGTTTGTATCAAAATTTTTATCAATTGAGTTCACAAGTAAAAGCACTTGCAGCACATTAACTAATTTATCATTAATATTCTTCTAACACTCTTTTAATCTGAAATAACAATTCCTCATTGGTTTCGTTTTTCAGTAATTTTTTTAGGAATTTTTTATTGCCTCTGCTCTTACATTTTGCAAAATATCCTATAAGATGTTTCTTTGATTGGATAGATGCATTATGATATTCTTTCTTTATAATTTTTTCAGCATCTTCACTAATTTTTATTAAAGCAATTTCAGCAGAATAACGGACTTCCTGAAATTCGTCATCCGTGGCAACAATCAAAGGTAAAATCGCATCCTGATTATTAATCTTTTGCAAAGTGATTGCACTTTCTCTGCGAACAGCGACAGTGCTATCATTTAAACCTTCAATAAATAATGGGATTGCTGTTGGGTAGCCTAAGTCACCAAGTGCTTTTATAGATGATGCTCTATAAGAAGGATTATTGCTTTGTGTATATTCTGCTAATATTGTATAACTGTTTTCATCCTTAATTTTTCCCAGAATAAGCATGGTAAATCTAATCTTATTTATAACAGAATCTTCCAAAACTTTGTGTAGATATGCCACAGCAGGTTTGCCTATTTTAGGGATCATTTCATACAAGGCATGTGACTCTCTTGCACTTTCAGTGTTTAGTTTATCAACGAGAAAAGGCATCGCAGAATCTGCCATTGCAATTATTTTTTCCCTCGCTGGTTGAACTAAATATTGAAATTTCTGTGAAGCTGCTGAAGCCTGCATAAAAAGTGTTTCAATATCCTCTCCCAGAGGTTCATTCGCAGGTTTCATATCATATTCTTTACTTGGAGCAAGTGTGTCTAAATAGGAATTATTTGAATCAATACCAATTCCATAAGTTGAATGAATCCAATAATTATTATTCTCTCCCCAGGGTGAACCATAGAAATCATTGCCATTTAAGTCCAAAAACAGTCCAATATATCCAAATCCTCTTCTTAAGTCAGAATAGCCCATAGTTATTTCACGCTTTGCAATATAGCCATCATCACCATTGGCATCCAGGAAAAAACTTATAGCATCTGCATTTCCTGCTCCCTGAGATAAATCATAGCATACATAATTATCATCTCCTTGAAAATCATATAATCCACCAAAAGCATAATCATGTCCACAACCCTGGGAAACTCCTTTTGCGACATAATTATCATTCCCAAAGTAATCAATTAATGCACCAAAAGCAAGATGAACCCCAGAACCCTGAGCATATTGATAAGATACATAATGGTCATGTCCTTCTTTGTCAATAAGTCCACCTAATGCATACCAATACGCAACACCTTGACCATAAATATCTGAAAGGTAATTATCGTTTCCTTTATTATCAGCCAAGATGCCAATTCCTCCAGAATAATAAGGTCTCATTCCATATCCAAATCCTTGCGAAAGACTTTCAAAATGCTCGTCATAACGAAGTATATCCACATATTTTTGTGTCACAATGTAATTATCATTTCCAGAATTGTCTATAAGACCACCAAAGCCCCAGCAGAAGCCAAAACCCTGTCCATAGAGACAGCATTCATAGGAATCATTTCCATTATTATCCAGCAAAAGCCCGATTCCATAAGCTCCGCCACCTTGAACCATATTCTCAGCGAAGTATTTGTCATCACCTTGTTTATCAGATAAAACACCAATTCCAAAATAACCGATTCCTTGAGAATAATTTTTTGCTGAATATAAGTCATCACCATTATAATCAATTAAAAAATTGAGTCCAAAGTAACCAGCACCAAGGCAGAAATCCTCTCCAATGTAAATATCATCTCCTAAATAATCTAATATTATACTGAATTTTTTCTCTTTGCAAAATTTGTATACATCATCTCCAGTATAATCAATTACAAAAATATAGTCGCTAATATTCATATTGTTAGAAGGATTTATAGCAATTCTTCCATATTCGGTTTCTAACTCAATTTCATCATTAAAGAATAAAGAATCATCTGAAGATAATACAAGAGTATCAATTTTTGAGAGCAATTTAGAAGTTAATATTGCGGCATTAACTAAATTTTCTCTTTTTAATTTCGCTGCGATTTTTCCGAACTTTTTGTTTGTCCTTCTGGACTCCTCTTCATCATCTTTAAGTTCTTTCAAACTCTTTTCTTGTATATCTTCGGGCTGTAAGAAATATTCTTTTGTATGTTCTTTTAGGAATATCATTTCGCTATCAGAAAAGGCAGAAAAAGCTGAATCAATATTAGTCATAATCTCAGGAAGTTCTTTTAATATTTCGGATATGATTTTTTGATTTGTGGGATGAAGTTCCTTGAATGAATTCTCTAATTGAAATTCTTTGGATTTGTTCTTTTCAAACTTTTTAATATTAATATCTAACAATTTTGAATCAAAGATAATAAGAGAATCGAGATTTTCAATATTTTGAAAATGATATTCAGCAATTGAATCGCATACATCAAAGGTTGATAATGGCTTTTTGAACAATCTATTTATCAAAGAAAGGCGGAAAGTATCTACTTTTGTAAACTCAAAATTAAATGTAACATCTTTTCTGGTCATTTTGATTTTGGATAGAGCAGAATCAATATGTGTTTCTTGCAAGATATCTAATGGATGGAAATCATCAGCAACCAGTAAACTCATACTAAAAAAAATTAGGATTGCCATATAGATTTTTTTCATCTCGCTCCTTATTAAAAGTTATATAAGGATATTTAAGAAATTATGTCAAAGTTTTAGAAAGAATTCTTGTTTATAAAAGTAAATTAACTTAAGTTTCGCAGGAGAACACCCCAATTTAATCGGGGCTGATTTTTGTTGATTATTTAATCTTTATTTTTAAGAATGAAATATT
>JAGMCF010000220.1 GCA_023129415.1 Candidatus Cloacimonadota bacterium | reverse complement strand
TAGCTTTTATGAAAAAATCAGCTCTGGCTGTAGATTTTGCACCGGATTTCTCATTGAATGTTAAAAATTATTATGATGCACTGGATGATAAGATTAACGAGCAGGTTGATAGTGTAATTGTGGATATGAAAGCCCCAGGGTTGGTTCCCATTTATCCTGATGTTGAGATTTTAGGTGGACAGATAGGAGGAGTAAACGGTATTGCTGCTTCAATCTCAAAAGAAAAATATGGAAGTTGGGGCATTGCTTTTCATAAACCTTTGATGTTAGATTTAGATATTCTGGGCAATGGATTTTCTGTTATAATAACGGATTCAACTATAAAGAATGAAGGAGAAGCTGATGAGTATATAGAAAGAACTATCGTTCCTCTGGGTATTGAGTTCTTTGGTAAACTAAATCTTGATTTTAATCAGGTTGATTTTGGATACGGAAGAAAATTGGGAAATAATTTATCATTCGGAATTGGTATGAGTTCTTTAACTTGTAATATAGATGCTAATTTGACTGCCAAACTTGATGGCATTATTCGTCAAACCGGTGGAGCGACTGATATAAATGTGGCATTTGAAGACCCGAATGTGGAATATAGAAACACACTCAATGATACGGTAAGGATAGATTTTCATAAAAATTTGGTTGGGGGCAAATTTGCCCTTAGTTATAGACCTTATAAATGGCTCTATCTCGATGCGGTTTATAATATGCCGAGAAAAGAAGATTTTGAAGGTTCATTAAGAATCGTACAGCATACCCTTGGTGCATTAAACTTAGATTATGATGAAGATGCAGGAGAAGAACTGTTAGATATTGAACTGCTAAAACCTGCTCAAATAGCATATACAAACAGAACTATTTATGAAAGCAATACATTGGAATTTTCTTATCCGGGAAGCTTTGGAGTGAGCGCGGGTGCTACAGCTGGCTCTTGGAAATTTATCCTATCTTACGAGAAACCCTTAGGTGAACTTTCTTTTCACTACGAGTGTGATGTATTTGAGGATGGTATTAAGAAAGTAGAAAGCGAGTTTATAAATTATGCTGATACAACTTACAAAAGCTACACGGTTGGACTAAAGATGAAACACAATGCTAAAATTGCTATAGGAGTGGGTAGATTTGCATTAAGCGGACAGGTTATTATTGCAGATCAGGTGTTAGAGGGAGTTAAAGATGCGGATGGTGAGCCGATTGAACCCGAAGAGAATATTATTTTCGGCTCCGCAGCAATAGGATTTGGATTTCATCTTTTCAGAAATCTGGCAATGGATATAAACTTGTTAGCACTACCATGTCCACTCCTAAGAAGCACATTGACATATAAATTTTAGAAAAATGCCATCAAGAGCGATAAACTACACAAAGATAATTTTTTCTTATTTGGTATTCCTTCTCATAAGAAAACAAAACCTTGCGAATGGTCGCAGACCTTCGCAATGGTTGGACTAATCATCAACCATTACGCCCGTTCTCCGTAGTCCCGATAAATCGGGACGAAGGGTGAAGAGGTTTCACAAGTTCAACCATCCGTAAGGTCTTGTTTTCATCTTTACTGAATTCAGGTATGATTAAATATTATTGGAGGAAAAATGAATATTAAAAAAATAGCATTTCTTACTTTTATCTTGATTTTGTTCTTTATTCCGATAATTATCGGAGCAAACCTTTTTGGAGATAATATATTATTTCCAGACGGACATAATATAAATGCGGGTATTTTAACCAGTCCGTTAAATAGAAACAATGATATTACTTTAACTGACATTCCAATGGATTTGTATAAAACAGACGAGTCTTTCACAATTTCCTGGACTCCGTCAGATTCCTGCACTTTTTATTATTCACCTGCTCCGGGGGGAACAGATATTAATAATTACACTTCTAGCGGTAGCAATGGGACAGGAACAGGAAGTATTGAAATTTGTGCTGATGATATAGGAATTGGAGTAGGAGTTTACTATTGTGTAATTCATAATGAGACCGAAGAATGGACTTCAATTGAATTTCAGTTGATGATAGAGTCATCAAACGGGGTCAGTATGAATACACCGGCAAGCGGAGCAGCTATCGATGACCCTACCCCAATTTTCAGTTGGGATCCTAACCCCGGGGTCCCATACTATCTTCTTGTACTGTCTGATAATCCTTTTACGCTTGAGTATGATGAAGAAGATAATCTGGTCGTATCTGGATTAAATCCAGTATGGGCAATAATTACTCCTGAAAATTCAGTTGTTTATGGAACACAGGACCCTTCTGGGAGTTTTTTTTACAGTGCACCACCATTAGTCCCTGGTATAGAATATAACTGGATTGTAATGAACAATTATGGGAATAATCCACTTCTGACTTCTGATGTGGCTTCAACCCCCTTTGGATTTACATTTGAAACTCTGAACCCGATAGGAACTCCGGAATTGATTAGCCCTGAAAATACTACACCAGGTGATACAACAATATTTTATGGAGATGATTATATTACCTTTGAATGGACCGTGGTAGAAGAAGCAATGACTTATCATATATTTCTTTCTGAGATAAGAATTGAAGAAGGGAGTGAGGTTCAATATCCTGTCTGGGATCAGGTAACAACCAATAATTTGATAGATTTCAATGCAAGTGCTATATTAATTGATGCCAGATATGTATGGAAAGTGATCGCCTCTGATGAAGATGGGATTAGTGCATGCAGTGATGTTTTTGAATTTAGATATCATATTCCAATTGGGACATTTAAGATTTGGGTGCATAATCCCGATGGTATTGGAATTGGTTTTGCAAATGTTGTCATTGACCCTGTGGAAGGTTCTGGCGATAATATACCGCTGGCTGTCGGTGCTTCTGGTTATGAATATAAAATACTACCTGTTGGAACATATGTTATTACAGCAAGCAAAGATGGATATGAAACAAATGATACTCTTGTAACTTTATATGAGGATCCTTATCCAGACCCTGACAATCATGATGGAGATATATCTGTGCCAATTGAGCTGGAATATTCTCTCTGTTTCTTTTACAGTTCTGTTGTAGGCACAAATGGATTGCTTATAGCGAACTGTGCAATTACAGCTGAAAAAGATGATGGAGAAATCAGAACAACCACCACAAGGAGTGGAAATTATAATATTGCTGTTATCCCAGGAATGTGGACCATCTCAGCAGATAAAAAAGGGTACTCACTTCAATCAACGATTGAAAGTTATATTGGATTAAATCAAAATATCAATCTTGATAATTTAGTATTGATATTAAACGAAAAAAATGTAAAAGGATATGTAAAAAACACTTCTGACATTCCACTTTCTTGCGTAACAGTTACTGCAACAAAAGATGATATCACACAGACCAAATCTACAAGTTCAAATGGTTTATATCAATTTATTGGTCTTGAACTTGGCGAATGGTCTGTCTATGCGCAGAAGGACGGATATTATTCGCCCGATCCAACTATCGTCCAAATTACATCCGCTTCTTAATCACCAATAATTTTAAGTAATATCATTCTAACACCACAAGCAAATATCGTAAGTGGAAATGCAAACAATAGTATTGTTGGATTGGAGAATGTTGAGATAAAAGCAACTCCATCAGCAGGAAGGCCGGTAAGTGTTTATACAGATGAATATGGAAATCATACAATTAATCTTTTGAGTGGAAACTATGAATTAACAGCGACTCTTGAAAATTATACTTCTCAAAATACGCATCAATTAAATCTTACTGTAGGACAGACAATCAACGATATAAATTTCATTCTTTTTCCAAATGATGGCTACATTGAGGGAACTGTAACATCTGGTGGAAGCGGACTTGCTGATGTTACTGTTACAGTAGGTGATAATCAGGATATTACTGATGATCTGGGGAATTATAGCATTGATGTAAGTCCCGGAACATATATTGTGTCTGCAACAAAAACTGGATACACAAGTAACATAACACATACAATTTCAGTTTATGCCGGACAAACTATTCAAGGTATCAATTTTGTTTTGAGTCCTAATGCAAGTGTGGTTTCGGGAACAGTTTC
>JAGMCF010000022.1 GCA_023129415.1 Candidatus Cloacimonadota bacterium | reverse complement strand
AAAATTCTTTCATCTGCAGTTTGAATATGTGTGTGAGATCCGATTACTGCTGAAACCTTGCCATCAAGATACCATGCAAGAGCCATCTTCTCTGAAGTTGCTTCAGCATGAAGGTCAATAAAAATTATATTAGTAATTTTCTGAAATTTATCCAGATATTTATCTATACATCGAAATGGACAATCAATGGTTACTGTAAATGCTCTTCCCATTAAATTAAGAACTGCAATTTTATTTTTTTGTTTTGTTTCATAAATATAATAATCATTCCCTGGTGCTTCAGGTGGATAATTGGCTGGTTTAAGGATTCTTTTCTCATCTAATAAAAAATCAACTATTTCTTTTTTATCCCAGAGATGATTTCCGCTGGTAAAAACATCAATACCAATTTCAAACATCTCTTCGGCTGTTTTTGGTGTAATGCCCAATCCTCCTGCAAGATTCTCACCGTTAGCTATTACTAAATCAAAGTTTTCGTTTGATATGAGTTCAGGAAGCAATTTCGATACAACTTTCCTTCCAGGTTTTCCAAAAATATCCGCGATGAACAAAATTTTAATCATATTTTACATCTAATTTTGGACATTTGATAAATATTATTTTATAAATGCGTCCACTCTAAAAAGTCAAATTAGTGTAATAAGAAACCGTTGAAACGGTTATCATCAAATTGTGTTTTGGGCAACCCACAACTTAAGTTGTGGGTTACTCGTAAGTTAGAAAATCGTAACTGTTTCAACAGTTTATCAAACTCGAAAGAAATTTCGGAATATTTCACCTTTAATCCCTTTTTATAGTAAACTCATAAATAATTTTGAATATTTCAACTATATCTTAAACATCCCATAAAATTTTGGTTGACTATTATATTTACGAAAGATAAATATTTCCAAAATCGAATTAGCATAATATTCTTCTACGAATATCTTCAAAACCAGTAGAAAATAAACCAATTCAACCAATTCAACCAATTCAACTAATTTAACTAATTTAACTGTTTCAACTATTTTGCCAATGCAGTTTTTCTTACTTCTCTAATGACCGTGACTTTAATTTGTCCGGGGTATTGAAGTTCATTTTCAATTTTTTTTGCCACATCTGAAGCTAACATCTCAGCTTGAGCATCATCAATATTATTGTGCTCAACCATTATACGGACCTCTCTTCCAGCCTGTATAGCAAAACATTTTTGAACTCCTTCAAATGAAGATGCAATAACTTCTAAATTCTCTAATCTTTTCAAATATGACTCTAATGTCTCTCGTCTTGCTCCGGGACGAGATCCAGAGATAGCATCAGCAGTTTGAATAAGAACTGCATATAGGGTTTCAGCTTCAACATCTTCATGATGAGCTTCAATGGCATTGATTATAACTTGAGATAGACCATATTTTTTTGCCAAATCAGCACCAATTTTTGGATGTGCTCCATCAACCTTATGGTCAACGGCTTTACCAATATCATGCAATAAGCCAACTTTTTTTGCTAATGCTTGCTCTAATCCGATCTCAGCTGCAATCATGCCACAAATCCATGCTGTTTCAATACTATGTTCAAGAACATTCTGTCCATAACTTGTTCGAAATTGCAATTGTCCTATTAGATTTTCCAAAGGTTTAGGAAGGTCAAGAATTCCAAGGTCAATACATGTTTGTTTACCTGTTTCAATAATTATTTGATCTATTTCCTTTTGTGTCTTTTGGATTGTTTCTTCTATTCTTCCGGGGTGGATTCTTCCATCAGTAATTAATTTTTCTAAAGACCTGCGAGCAATCTCTCTTCGGATTGGATCAAAGCTAGAAAGAATAACAGCTTCAGGGGTATCATCAACTATTAATTCAATTCCAGTTTGATTTTCAAAGGCGCGAATATTCCTTCCTTCCCTACCAATTATTCTACCTTTCATCTCTTCTGAAGGTAATGGTACAACGGAAACACAAGATTCTGCAACATATTCAACAGCGGTTCTCTGAACTGCAAAAGCTAAAACTTTGAGAGATTCTTTTTCAGCTTCAGATTTGGCTTTATCAATTATATCTTTCCGAATTTTTGCTGCATCAACTTTTGCTTCATTTTCAAATTGTTCAAGAAGTTGTTCAATGGCTTTCGCTTTCGACATCTGAGCAACTTCCATTAATTTATTGGTCTGCTCGTCTATTAGTTTCTGTAATCTCTGTTCTTGACTCTTTAGCTGGTTCTGTCTTTGATTAATATGTCTTTCTCTATCAGAAACCGATTGTTCTCTCCTATCAACCTTTGCTAAACGTTCTTCAATATTACCAATTCTTTGATTATATTTGTTCTCCAGTGTGTGCAATTCTTTCTTTCTTCTTTCAATCTCTTTTTCCAGGCTTGATTTACGAGCATACCATTCCTCTTTTGCTTCTAATGCTGCTTCCTTTTTTATGACTTTTGCTTCAGAAAGGGCTTCATCTTTAATTTTTTGAGAAAGTTCTTTTGCTGTTTTGACTTTTTTATTTGTTAAAATGCGGAAGGAAATCCATCCTAAAAATAATCCTGCTAAAACAGCAATTGCAGTAATGAGAAATTGTGTCATCTTTCATCCTTTCCATAAAAAAAAGACCTGTCCTTGCCGTGTAACAACTTGTTTGAACTGTGAATCAAAGCATGGGATTCTATAGATACTTTATGAGTCCAACTGCAATGAAGGCATTCACGCCATACCTAATCGAACACCCTATAGTTCAAGTTTAGCACAAAACAATATTGTTATCACGAACAGGACGGGCCTTATGGTAAAGAACGAAATATATGATTATCAATCTGCCTTTCACAACTGTTTATGCAACAGACAGATTAATATTTATTCTTCAGAAAATGAATCTATAAGATTAGATATCCTTTTCAAATATTTTTCAACTTCAGAAAACTGATTCTTTTGGGTAAACATCTCTTCAATTATATTTAAACCGCATAATATTGACAATTTATACTTAGATTCAATGTCAGTATCGACAGATAATTCTGTTAATTTTTCATCAAGATATTCTGCGTATTTTTTAATATCAGTTGGTTCAATATCACCTATTATAGAATACTCATCACCAAAGATATTTACAGAAATACTATTCATATATTTTTTATTATTGGTTTATATTTTCTTGAACTTTTTCTTCAAGAACATTATCAATTGCAGTAAGCAATAAGTCAACCTTATTATCTACTGCCTCAGCCTGTTCGATATAACTTTTTAATTTTTCTTCTTTTTGTGCTAATTTATCATTTAGCTCAGATGCCTGTTCTTTATAATATTGCAATTCCTTCTCAAGTTCTCCAATACGACTTTCTGATTTATCCCTTTTTAAGAACAGGTCTTTATATTTATTATTTAATTCATCTTTTTCTTTTAACACACCTTTATATTTGTCTTTTAAAATTTTATATTCTGAAATTAAATTTTCAATCTTTTTTTCAATCTTTTCAAGTAAAGCGATATTCATTATTTATACCTTAATTCAATTTTATACTTTTTTAATAATTTTTTAACAATCTTGTCAAATAATTTATCAATATATTTATCAGTTAATGTTGACTTGTCTGATTGGAAAGTAATAGCAAAAGCCAGGCTACGATGATTTTCTCTAATCTGAGAACCTTGATATACATCAAATAGTGAAACATTCTTTATGATTTCTGGATTAACTGATTTGATAGTTTCTCCAATTTCAGCAACAGAGATTTCTTGAGAAACAATAATTGCAATGTCACGAAGCACAGGAGGAAATTTTATCACTTCTTTATAATATATTTTCTCATGTGGAATATGGCGAAGTAATGTTGAAACATTAATATCAAATATGATTGCATGAGCTTTAATCTCAAAATTAGACAAAATATTCTTTTTTAAGATTCCATATGAACCTATGTTTACTTTATTAAGAAGTACATCAGCGTTCTGTCCTGTAAAATAAAAAGGCTCCTCAGACTTTTTGAAATTAACAAAAGATATGCAATGCAAGATTTCAAAAAGGGATTCTACAATACCTTTTACATCAAAGAAAGATGACAATTGAGATTTAGAATTCCAATATTTTGGAACAAAGTCTCCCACTATCACACCAGTTAATGAAACTTGTTCAGAAGGCAAATTATTTCCATTTTTTAAATAAACATTATTTAATTCAAATAACTTAAAATGTTCAAATTTATGTGATAAATTTAATGCCACATTGCTGAGAAGATCCGGTATTAAAGTAGTTCGCAAGATGGAAAATTGTTCACCTAAAGGATTTGCTAATTCAATTGTATTTCTTCGATAATCATCTTCTTGCAGATTAAGTTTATCAAATACATCAGGACTTGCAAAACTTAGGTTACAGACCTCAAAAAATCCTAAATTAACAAGATAACTGCGTATTTTTCTTATAGTTTCCCTCTTTTGTCTATCTTCAATTCGTGGCAATGAAAATTTAGAATGAATATTTTTATAACCATAACATCTGGCAATTTCTTCAATAATATCTATCTCACGTTCTAAATCTGGTCGAAATGTAGGAATTGTTATTTCGAAAATATCACCTTTTTCAGAAATTGAAAACTCAAATTTTTGCAAGTATGATTTTATAATCTCAGGTTTCAGTTGAATATCTAATATACTATTTACTCTTTGAGTTCGCAGAAAAACCTTTTTAGACATAATTCTCTTAGGATAGACATCTACAATACCTTTGCATATTTCTCCACCGGCAGTTTGTTGAATCAGCTGTGCTGCGCGATCAATTACTTCTTCTAATCTGTTTGGATCCATTCCTCTTTCAAACCTGTATGAAGAATCAGATTCCAGATTGAGAGAAAGAGAGGTTGTCCTAATATTTTTTGGATTAAAACATGCACATTCTAATACTACATCTTTAGTTGTAGAAAGAATACCGCTGTTTACTCCGCCCATAATCCCAGCTAATGCAACTGGCTTTTCACTATCAGCAATAACCAGATTTTGAGAAAACAAAGTATAAATTTGCTCATCAAGAAGTTCTATCTTCTCGCCATCTTTTGCTCTCCGAACTATAATTTTGTGTCCAGAAATGTTCTCATAATCAAAAGCATGTAACGGATGACCATATTCCATTAAGACATAATTTGTTACATCTACAATATTGTTAATAGGTCGCAATCCAATAGATTTAAGTCTTGTTTGCATCCATCCTGGGGAAGGTTTAACGGTTATATTTTTAATTAAACGACTACAGTAACGAGGACAAAGTTCAGGATCATCAATTTCTACTGATAAAAACTCAGAAGCTGATTGTTTTCCCGACATGGCGGGATTAAATTCTATTTTTGGAGAAGTATATTTTGTGTCCAGCATAACTGCAACTTCCCGAGCAACTCCAAGCATTCCTAAAAGATCAGGTCTATTGGGAGTAATTTCTACATCAATAACATAGTCATCAATTTTTAAAACTTCTGTAAAAGGAGTGCCTGCATTATACTCAGCATCTAAAACCATAATACCTGAATGGTCATCAGAAATACCTAATTCTTTTTCTGAACATATCATTCCATAAGATTCTATACCACGAAGTTTCGATTTCTTTATCTTAAAATTTCCAAGCATTGCACCGATTTTAGCAACAACCACATTTTGATTTTCTTTTACATTTGGAGCACCACAAATAATTGAAAAAGGTTTATTTTCACCAACATCTACAAGACAAACTAATAAATGGTCTGAGTTTGGATGTGGCTTTACGGAAACAATTTTACCAACAACTATGTTTTCATATTCATCACCAAGATGAATAATGTCCTCAACCTCAATCCCAAACATTGTAAGTTTCTGACAAAATTCTTCAATTGGAAGATTGATTGGTACAAATTCTTTAAGCCAATTATAACTTATTTTCATCTGAAAATCTCTTTTTTAGCCACGAACTACACGAACTGGCACGAACAAAATCTTATTCATAAAATTAAACTTTTTTGAATTATTAATGATTTTCATGCTCCTTTGCCTGCCCCGCCTTTCCAGTGAAATCTTTTTTATCATTTCACTGGGATTAAATTTCTTCCTATTTAACGGGGTGTCCCGATTTGTTTTCGGGACATGTGTGTTTCATCTGAAAATCTTTTGTATTTCAATTCGGGATAAACCCGAATCTACCCACCTGCTAGCGGGTAGCAACAGGTTTATCCTGTTGCATTAATAAAATCAGTAACAAACAATTTTCCTCTGTACTTCTAAGCTAAACTACACGAATTGCTCCAAAAATCTCAAATCATTTCTAAATAATATCCTTATATCAGAAATTCCATATTTGAGCATCGTTATACGATCAATTCCTAAACCAAATGCAAAACCGGTGTATTTCTCAGAATCATAATTAACTTCTTCTAACACTTTTGGATCAACCATTCCTGCACCTCCCATTTCTAACCAGCCTGTATTCTTACATAATTTACATCCCTTACCATTACAATTTATACATAAGATATCAATCTCTGCACTTGGTTCTGTAAAAGGAAAGAAATGTGGTCTGAAACGGGAATGTGTTTTGTCACCAAAAAGTCTTTTAACAAAAGAATCCAGAGTACCCTTTAAATCAGCAAATGTAATACCAACATCAACGACCAAAGCTTCAAATTGGTGGAAAACAGGCGAGTGAGAGGCATCAGGCTTATCATTACGATAGCATCTTCCGGGTGCTATTATCCGAATAGGCGGTTTATATTTCTCCATTACCCGAATTTGCACTGGTGAGGTTTCGGTGCGGAGCAACATCCCATTTTTTAGATAAAAAGTGTCACTGAGATTTCTTGCTGGATGCCATTCTGGTGTATTTAATGCATCAAAATTGTAATATTCAGTTTCAATTTCTGGTCCTTCTGCAATTTCAAAACCAAGACTTATAAAAATATCTTCAATTTCTTCCCAAACCTGAAATAAAGGATGTTTTGCACCAACCTCTACTGGTCTGCCAGGAAGAGTAACATCTATCTCTCGTTTAATTTTAGACTTCTTCTGTTTTACAATTAAAAGTGCCTCTTTCTTTACAGCGATTTGTTTTTCAATCTCTTTCTTTGACTGGTTTAATAGATTACCAATCACAGGTCTCTGCTCTTTTGAAAGCTGTCCTATTTGACTTAATAAAAAAGATAGCTTGCTTTTTCTGCCTAAGAATTTTATTCTCAAGCTTTCAAGCTCCTTTAAATTTTTACAAATTGGAATCTCTTCCAGAGCTTTCTGTCTTAAAGTCTGAATTTCTTCTTTCACTGTTGTTACTCTGTTTCAAGTTTCTTTTTAACAGATTTTACAATTGACTCAAAGGTTTTTGGATTGTTAACAGCCAGTTCAGAAAGCATTTTTCTATTCAGACCAATTTTTAGCTCTTTTAGTCCCCAAATAAACTGATTATAGCTCAACCCATATTCCCGAACAGCAGCATTGATTCTAATTATCCAAAGCCTTCTAAAATCTCTTTTTCTAGTTCTACGATCACGATATGCATATTGCCATCCCTTTTCTACTGCCTCTTGAGCTGCACGATAAAGCTTACGACCCCCTCGATATCCCTTAGCATGCTTTAAAATCTTCTTTCTTCTTTTTCTAGATGCCACTTGATTTGTTACTCTTGACATATCAACTCCTTATTAAATCCTAAATTCTAATGGCTAAAGCCGTCATAATGCTCACTTTGTTCGCTGTCATAAGGTCAAATCGCTTCGCTGTCATTATGACTATCTTTGACGCTACGAAGTGCATATGACAATCTATGACGATTCGCCAATTGGCGAATCATATGGACTTTGATATTTTTATGATCCTAACATACTTTCAACTCTTTTTTTATCAGCTAAAGATACATATCCCCTTTTTCTGAGATTAGCTTTCTGTTTCGGGGATTTTTTGGTCATAAAATGACCTCTATAAGCCTTATTCCTTTTTATTTTTCCACTTCCAGTTTTACTAAATCTTTTAGCTGCGGATTTTCTTGTTTTCATTTTTGGCATTTATACTCCTGACAGTACTGTTTATATATGCGTTCTGCAAAATAGCAAATATGGTTTAGTTTTCTTTTGGGGAGATTAAACCACAAATTTTCCTCATCCTCTAACTCCTTCTCCTATAAGGAGAAGGAGAATTTTGTCTTCCTCTCCTTTTAGGAGAGGATTGAGGTGAGGTCAAAAAAACCTTATTTCGCAGATCTCATTACTGTTTATATTTAATTAAAAAACTTTTCTTTTACCAGCGGAATGATAGAAAATAATTTGATATAGATATCTTCTATTATGGTTTCTTTTTTGCAGTTACATAAGTAACTAAAAACCTACCTTCCATCTTTGGTGTGCTTTCAAAAGCACCAAACTCTACTAAATCTTCTCGCAATCTTTCAAGTAAATTATAACCCTGTTTCTTGTGAGCCATTTCCCTACCTCTAAATTGAATTGTTATTTTTACTTTATTACTCTTTTCCAAGAAATTCTTAATATGGTTTAACTTAAAATTATAATCATGTTCATCTGTTCTTGGACGAAATTTTACCTCTTTTAAATGCACTGATTGTTGCTTCTTCTTTGCTTCTCTTGCTCTTTTTGACTCATCAAATAAAAACTTGCTATAATTAATAATTTTACAAACAGGTGGATTGGCATTTGGTGCAATTTCAACTAAGTCTAAGCCAAACTCATTTGCTTTATCTAAAGCAACTTTAAGCGATACAACACCAAATGCTTCCTTTTCTGGACCAATCAAACGAACTTTAGGAGCTCTAATCTGATTATTGATTCTCTTTCTGTTCTTATTTCTTTCGGGCTTATGCCATCTTGTAGGTCTTCTGCTTATAGCTATTCCATACCTCCATTAAAAAAGTGAGCAACTGCAGCTCACTTCTTTCATAATTTTTTATTTAACCCTATTAGCAGCCCTGAGCGCCATAAGGTAGAAACTTGCAGTTTCATTTTTTATTTAATACTACTTATAAAAATTAAAAAAAGAGCGTCAAGAATTTTTAAGAAAATCTTAATTAATTTACTCAAGTTTCGCACTTAGGAACTC
>JAGMCF010000219.1 GCA_023129415.1 Candidatus Cloacimonadota bacterium | reverse complement strand
ATCAAACCAATTTTGATAAAACACTTCCTGAGAAATATAAACATCAAGCAAAACTTGCTGTAAAGGATGAGTATACATTTGATTTTCTAGAACTGGGAGAAGAACATTCAGAGAAAGAATTAGAAATATCGATAATTAACAATATTAGAAAATTTTTAACAGAAATGGGAGGATATTTTGCTTTTATCGGAAATCAATTCAGGATAGAAATCGATGGTGAAGAATTTTTCGTAGATTTGCTTTTATACCATAGAAAATTAAAAAGCCTTGTGGCGATTGAACTGAAGATTGGAAAATTTAAACCAGAATATGCGGGGAAAATACAGTTTTATTTATCTGTACTCGATGATAAAGTGAAACTTGAAAATGAAAATTCATCAATAGGAATAATTATATGTAAAGATAAAAACAGAACTATTGTAGAATACGCATTAAAAGATGTAAATAAACCTATTGGAGTATCTACCTATACGATTACCTCAAAATTATCTGAATATATGAGTAAATATCTACCGACTCCAGAAGAAATTGCTGAAAAGTTAACAATATTTGGAAAGAATTCTATGCATGAATAATAATAACTGTTCTATCAGTTAAATTATTTTCAATCCGGAGTAAACAGAATATATAATGGAATGGTTTGAATAAAATGTTGTAAAATATTCTTATATTTATATTACCAACGAGAATATACTAGAAGAAATAAGACAATGTTGTGTAGATAAAATATATTATAATGATTGGAAATCTACCTTTAAAAGCTGGAGATAAAGTAAAAACAAAAAAGATTGTTATTATATAATATAATTTCTTTACCTTCTCTCCAGTAAAATCATTTCTTAATTTGTGAAAATCTGTCCACCCTCCGTAGCATTGCTACTGCGGAGGACGGGTGTAATCTGTGGCTTATATTGATGAAATATCAAGAATTTTTAGATGAGATTTTTGCAAAGACTGCAATTGATAGAAAATTTGAACTCACTCATATTTCTAAGTTTCTTAATGCAGTTGGCAATCCAGAAAAGAAACTCAGAGCAGTTCATATTGCTGGCACGAACGGGAAAGGTTCAACTGCTGCTGCAGTGGAGTCTATCTTGCATGCTCATAATTTAAAAGTTGGGCTGAATACTTCTCCACATTTAGTTAATTATCAAGAACGATTTCGTATAAACAAAAAAGAAGTCCAACCCACAAAAATTAAAAATTTATACGAACAATATCGTGATTTGCATAACAAATTTGATACGACCTATTTTGAAATATCTACCAGCATTGCATTTCAGCTATTCTTGCAGGAAAAAGTTGATTATGCGATTATGGAAGTTGGCTTGGGTGGAAGATTGGATGCATCAGTGCTGGTAAATTCAGTTATAACTGCAATCACTAACATTGACTACGAACATACCAAAACACTTGGAAATACACTTCCCAAAATTGCTAAAGAAAAAGCAGGAATTCTCAAAACCAGTGTTCCAGTTGTTCTTGGTAAAATGAGACCAACTCCCCAAAATACTATTATTAAAGAAGCAAAGAAAAAAGACTGTCCAATTATAAATTTCCAAAAAGAAGTAGATATTTCAAACATAAAGTTTAATGAATATTATGGAGTTTATGACTTAAATATCCCAAAATGTAATATTAATTATAAAAACATTAAATGCAACCTTGTCGGAAGACACCAGATAGATAACACTGCTCTCGCTATCCTGATAATAGCTGAACTTTTTCAAAATGATGTAAGAAAACTTCAGGAAGAAAAGGTAAGACAGGGATTAAATAATATTATTTGGAATGGTCGGTTACAAAAGATTTGCGATAATCCAAAAATAGTTATAGATGGTGCTCATAATTCAGACGGGATAAAATTTTTAGTTTATAATCTGAAACATATTTATAAATACAAAAAATTAATTACTGTTATTGGAGTTTTATATGATAAAGATTTCAAAAGTATGATAAAACAACTTTCTGCGATTGTTGACCTTTTTGTGATTTGCAAATCACATTTCCACAGAGCTGCTGGAACTGAGATTTTATCAAAGGAAGTAGAAAAATACAAAAAAGATTATATTTTAGAAAATGATATAAATTTAGCTCTTGTAAAAGCAAAAGAATTTGCTGATAAAGATGATTTGATTTGCGTTACTGGCTCGCTTTATACTATTGGGGAAGTGATGAAATCGGTGAGTAATGTTAAAGCTGGCTAACGGCTGAGTTCGCTTGCCTGAAACGCAAATGGCTTTATGTCCTTAATTTTGTGATTAACTTTTTTTGGCACAACAAATGTTAGCTTAATCTCGCACTGCGTTTCAGGTCAAGTGGAACGAGTGTTATACGCAACCAAATTTTCACTTTTTTATAAATTCCTATAAGGCAGACAATATTTTAGAGTCGGGGGTGGAAAATCATTTGATTCATTTTTATCCTTTACTTGACTTATTTTCCTACCTTTGACAGTTGGTCCTCAGATTTTCAATTCTAAATTGTATAAACCTGCATGAATAAAGGGTTCTTTGTTTTCAGTTTTTAAATATATCAAAATTATAGGGACAACATTATAAACATATATCAATTCATACAAATAATATCTTAACAAATATAAAGTCTCAATATTAGTGTTGTTTCAAGATATCACTGGAGAAAAGATATGTTTATTAAAGCAACTCGTGCAAAGGGGCATGATTATCTAAAAATAGTTGAGAGCTATTATAAAGATGGAAAATCAAAACACAGAACAATAGTAAATCTCGGAAGAGCTGATATCTTAGCCAACTCAGGTTTAGAAAATATTATCAGGGGACTTCGGAAATATGTTAAAGAGAATAAAGACCAAAATGATAACATAAAAGATATTTCAACTATGAAAGAGGAAAACCGTGTCAACTACGGATATGTTGCTTTTCAGACCATCTGGAATAAATATTCATTGTCGGAACTGCTGAATAATTTAATTAGAGAGGGAAAAATTGAATTCAATTTTGTTCAAACAGTATTTTTGATGGTTATTAATCAATTATTGCATCCTTCCTCATCCCGAATGCTTTCGGGACTTCAAAGGAATCAAGATGATTACTTATCAAACGAACAGAACATACCCCTTCATCATTTTTATAGATCGCTAGATCTTCTGGCCGAGAATAAACCTGCCATTGAAAATGCTTTGTTTTCCAAAAATAGAGACCTTTTCAATATGCAAGTATATATTGTATTTTATGATGTTACGACTTTCCACTTTGAATCTCAACTACAAGATGGCTTTCGGGATTTTGGTTTCAGTAAATCACACAAATTTAATGAAGTATCCCGATGTATCGGGATTCTTGGTATTTTGATTGATTGTGATGGAAGACCTATCGGTTATGAATTATATCCTGGAAATACTTTTGATTCTCCAAAGGATCCTCCTCTGGAGGGCAAAACCTTACTAAAAATCTTGAAGAAATTGCAAGATCAATTTAACCTGAATAAAGTAATAATCGTTGCTGACAAAGGCATCAATTCCAAGTTGAATCTCAAACATATTAAAGATAATGGTTTTGATTATATTGTGAGTGCTCGCATAAAAAATATGAAGAGATCAATCCAGAAAGAGATTTTGTCAGATAGAGATTACAGGAGAATTAGCAATAACGATCTTTTTTATTGGCGAGATGATTTTGATAAGGAAGATAATATTTTAAAATATAAAGTATTAGACTACACAAATGTGATAAAATATGAAGATGAAAATCCTTCTTCAAATGTCAAAAAGCACAAATGGATTAAAGAAGAACTTGAAGAGAAATTGATTTGCACTTTTTCTTCAAAGCGAGCTCGTAAAGATGCTCTGGATAGGCAGCGAGCTATTGAGAAAGCGATGAAGGTAATTTCAGAAAATAACAAATCAGCAATTTTCACCAAAAGAGGATATAAACGCTTTGTAGCAGATGACAGAGGAGAACTAGAGAAGGAATGCTATCATTTGAAATTGGATGAAGAAAGAATATTAGAAGAGTCCAAATTTGACGGATTTTATGCGATTCAGTGCAGTGATTTATCGCTAGAGCCACTGAAGGTAATCGATAATTATCATTATCTTTTCAAGATTGAAGAATCATTCCGCATCTTGAAATCTACAATGGAGACCCGACCGATTTTTCTTTGGACTTCCAAACATATTGAAGGTCATTTTGTTAGTTGTTTTATTGCCTTTTTGCTGGAGCGTGAATTAGAGTTACGACTGCGAAGGAGAAAGATAGATTTCTCCACTGAAAAAATTAAAGAAGCATTGAATACAGTGGGGTTTAGCGAGATAGAGATAGAAGGGCAGAAATATTTTATGAAAGGCAAGCACAACTCTTTGGCTTCAAAAATATTTGCTGTTCTAAAAATTAAACAGCCTTTGAATCTTTTATCTGAAGAACAAACTATAGAATATATGGAAGGATTGAAAAAATAATAACCCAATAAACTGATAATTTTTTAATTATAGGGACAATTTTCGCAATTTTGAAAATTGAAATGCCCTTCTGATGCGTATTTGTGTAGGGTTAGGTGTCAAAGGTAGGAAAAAAGCCTTCAACCAAAATATCGGTTGAAGGCTTTATCTTAAGAAATTATATTATTATTTATTTCATAATCAAGCACTTTTTAATATCTGAGAATTTATCTGTTTGTATTTTGTAGAAATAAATTCCAGAACTCATATCTTTTGCTTTCCATATCAGGTAATGAATGCCAGCCGGTTTATCTTCATCAACGAGGGTTTCAACTAATTGACCCTTTACATTATAAATTTGTATTTTAACATTGCATGATTTTGGTAAAGAGTAACTGATATATGTCCCTCCCCGATTAAATCGGGGATTATCTGGATTAAATGGATTAGGGAAATTATTATTCAGTTTGTATTCCAATTGTAAATTGATTAAATGATCTGTCCCAATCGAATCTTCTATTGTAACACTCCCATTAGTTACATAATCAAGATAACTAATTTCATTTACATCAAATTGGGTGAAACTTAGTGGTGTAGAATCATTATAGGTACCAATGACATCAAATTCAAGAAAAGCAACTATTCCACTACCGGTGAATGGATTTTCCCATGCATAAATCCACAGAGTAATAATACTATCAACATTAGTGTTTATTTGGAATTCAAAACTTTCATTTTCTAATATACCACCAGTTAAGGTTGCACCAGTAGCATCGATAACATTCTCGTCAAATGTAATGACTACATCCATTCCTTCTAGGTCCATAAGGTCATTAACAGTTAGGGGAATAGATATGGCTACAGCTTGATTAACTGTGGTATCTGGCAGAAAAGCAGTTATTGTTTTTGAGGACTTTTCTGAACGAAGTAAAGATGCGGGAGACCAATTTCCTGTAACATCACCCAGTCTTATTCCAATAAAGTCTTCGTCATATAAGTCTGAATTTAATGGACTATATTCTTTTGTTGATTCATATACTATTGGTGGCCAATTAGAACAAGATTCAATTGAATCCGCAACGAAAACCCAGTTCAAACCATCACCATTAAGGCTATCAATTAAGCCTATACCATATCTTGCTACTCGTGAAGCATCCATGGGTGAAACATAACCATTTAAAGTGACATCCGCTGTTATTATTTCATAACAATTAAAATCATAAAGCCCTACTCCGAATCTTGCAATTCGTGAAGCATCCATACTACTTAATCCACCAAGATCATTCTCTTTTAATGGAGTAGATGTATAATTACCAAAAGGTATATCAGTAAAAATATAATCTCCATTTCCATCTGTATTTGTTATAAATCTATTATTTTCATTAAGATTAAGAGTTACATTCGGAACAGGTTCGTCATTGCTGAAGTAACTAATATTTCCTGAAATGTCAAATTCTGCAGAAACAGTGAATAAACCATTATTTGTAGTAATTGGGGATTCATTTACTTCAGCTTGAGTAAACATAAGTTCTGTGATTTGTCCATGAATAGCAGTAGAATCAACATCAAATTCTAAATATGATATTATTCCATTTCCAGTAAATAGATCCCCAATAGAAAAAATCCAGACTGTAATCTCACCATTGATAGTTGTATTAACATAAATTCCATAGTCCTCGTTTTCTAATACCCCACCTGTTAATGTTGCACCAGTTGCATCTAATAGGGTTTCATCAAAATTTATTACTACTTCAATACCTTCAATCCCTATACTATATAAATTATTTAGATTAAGAGGAATATATACTATGGAACCTGGGAAACCACTTGCATCCAGGGGAAGTGATAATGAGATTCCCATGTCGTAGTATAAAACGAAATCAATATCAGATGTTACTTGGTCTGCAAAAACTTCAACACCAACTACAGTAGAATCCACATAACTATTTAGTGATGCTGTTACATTATAAATTCCAGGTGAAATAGTTATTATATAATCTCCATCTTCATCAGGATTAACTGTAGCATTTCCAGTAGTAACCTCTACTTCCTCTATATTACCTGTTCCTTCAATAAGTGTGACTAAACCTTCTATTGTACCAATTAGGGTTGATATTTGAAATGGATCGTATGCACTGCCAATAGTTGTATTATTTTCAAATATAATTGTCTCAAAACAATTGTAAATCACATCGGTTGAATCGTCATAAATTTTAAAACTTATCTCTTGTCCATTTACATCTCCCACGATAGTAAAATACCAGTATCCATCCCAATGTGGAGGAATTGCTTCTTCCCAAAATCCTACTGAGCGGCAATCTGTTTCTCCTCCAGGTCCAAATGCTCCTGCCATGTTATTACCAACACCTTCAAACAATTCGGAGTCAAATGTTATCTGAGCCATCAAAACCATCGAATACTGGGTGCCCTGTATTTGTTCCCAGTTAGGTGGGTCTGCACAGACTATTGAAAAGAGAAACATAATTAATATAATTGATAAGATTCTTTTGGTTTTCATAGTACTCCCTTGGTGAGATAATACACCCCGGAGATTTGTATCCCCGGGGGGCTTATATTTTTAACTTAAATATAATTAGTGTCTATCCGTAAACTCAAAACCTTGCGAATGGTTGGATCCCCAATTCAATTGGGGATTCGGAATGGTTTTGAGAACAACCATTGCGTCCCAATATATCGGGATGAGTTAGAAAACTTAAGTCAAGTCAGCTAAAGCAAACTTAACTCAAGTTTTCATAGTTTACAGGCAGACACTAATTAATTTTAATACACTATTTCATAATCAAGCATCTTTTGATGATAGAATTTTCATGGCAAGTAAGCTTGTAGAAGTAGATTCCAGAGCTCAATTTGCTGGCATCCCATTTGATAGTATAATTATCTGCTTCCTGATAATTGTTTACCAGTGTTTCAACAAGCTGACCTTTCACATTATATACAGTAAGATGAACATGCCCGGACTTTGGTAATGTGTAACTGATACCAGTTGTTGAACCAAATGGATTAGGATAATTCTGATTCAGATCAAATGTTAAGGAAATATCCGCAGGAGTGCCTTTAAATGTAACAATAATTGGCTTTTCTGGATTACCAATTATGGAATCACTTGTGAAGGTTATCTTTTCATTACTTTCATAAACAATATCATTTTTAGAATCATAAATTCTGAAATCTAAATCTTCATCATCTTTATTTCCAACAATTGTAAAATACCAAAGTTCACTGACCCAATAGCCAATTGAACGGCAGTTACCTTCCTCATCAAAAACACCAACTATATACTCATTATTATTATCAATAACTACATCATTAATCATTATATCAGCCATCGCAATCATATTGTATTGAGTTCCCGGCATAACTTTCCAGCCTGCTGAGTTACTATAATCATCCGTAGTCAGGGGCAGCAGTTTATAACAAACGGGTTCAGGATATGTTAATGTGGTGGTATCCTTTACATGGATTTTATAGTGAACCCCGGGTTCCATTTGTAATAAGTCACCGATCCAATTGGCGCCAATAAGTATTGCAGATTTTAACTGAGTTTTAACAACAATTGTATCTCCTGTTATAATGCTTTCTAATGCTTCATCTAAGGTGAGAGTAACATATGGATAGTATCCAACCCAATTCCAATTTGGTAACAAATCAATAGGGTTAATTATTGGATTTATCGCTGTTCCGCTCACAGTAAAGGGGTCAACAGCATTAATCATATTCACTAAATATCCTTCTCCATTAGTTATATGAGTCAGATCACCCTGAAAACCAACCCCAGGATAATAAGTTGCAGACTGACTCTGACTTTTAACTTGATAAATATCAGGGGTTACAGTTAAGGGAGCGAACACTGAATCAATTGAATAATCATCTGGTTGGACATTGAATGAAATCCAATTCCAATCTTCAATAAGACCAAATACCTGGTCCATTTCAGGAGATGGAGCGGTTAAATCAATACTTGTATCAAAAGTACAAGAGTCAAAGATAACCGTTTCATAACATTGATAAATACTGTCTGTCTTGGTTTCATAAAGTTTGAATGTTATCGTTTGTCCATATTCAATAGTATCAACAACTGTAATATACCAGTAACCTTCTAAATCCCAATAATGATAATCAGTACACCATTGAGGATGATTACCCTCTTCCCAGACAGCTATACCCCTGCACTTTGTTGAATCCGGTCCGAAAGCAGCTAATTGGTTACTGCTATCTGCACAGACAAATTTACCATCAAGAGTGGCTGTGGCATAAACAATCATAACAAATTCTGTACCTGGAATAACATCCCAATTTATGAGTGTCATATTCACATTTTTTGTAGTATCGTCTGCCACAACTTCTACTGAGTAAATGGTTATAGAAGTATATTCTTCTAATGAAGCAGTAACATTATAAACACCATGGTTAATAGTTATTTGGTACACACCATTTGTATCTGGATGGGCTGTTTCTTCATCTGCGGTTACTTCAACAGCTTTAATCAAAAGAGTATCAGTAATGACCTGACCATCGGTATCCAGAAGAGTAACTGTGCCTTCTATATAGCCCTCATATTTAATGAGTTGTAACACAAAGTTTTTACCAATTGTTGCCTGTCCCGGATTTACCTGGACATCTACAATAGTAGAATCCACATAACCTGGTAAAGAAGTTGTTACATCATAGTTGCCTGCAGGTATTTCTATTATATAACAATATTTTTCCAGATCAGAATCCCAAAAAGGGTTAGTTGTGTATCCATCAGCAGTTACTTCTACCTCGGTAACGGTACCCAAGCCTTCAAGAGCAACTGTTCCTTCAATAGTCCCTGGCAATATTACTTCTAATGTAAAGTCAATTCCTGTTGTTATCTCTCCTGTTAGAACAATTACACCAGTTACAGTTGAATCATTATACTGACTTAAATAGGCTGTTACATCATATGTTCCAGGGCTTGCAACTATAGTATAATCGCCAGTAACATCTGGATGTACTGTTATAGTATCATTTGCTGAAACAGCGGTTACTTCAACATCCTCCACATTGCCACTCCCACCATCAAGTGTAACTGTGCCCTGTATTCCTGATTGTGGGAAATAATATACGCCCATATCATTTCTTGTGCCATCCGGATCATAGTATAGCGAATCTGGATTACCTGCATCTATGCAAGGAGATTTTAAAGTTGTATCTGGAAAGTTAACCCATGTTAGATGAAAGTCTCCACTGCCTGGATCTTCAAAAAGTGGGTCAGCATCTATACAAGTAGTACTATCAAAATAACTTTGTCCAGTTCCATTCCTAATATCTGAGTAGGTAGCAGTAACAGAGCCAGCTGATATGTAGATCTCGTCATAACCATTATTCCAGATAATACTATTTAGTATCGTTATACTTGAATTGTATAAACAGGCAATACCATCACCACTTTGATCTGAGATATTTTGACTAATAGTAACATTTCCCAAGTTAAGATTTGAATTATTATAGCAGCCAATACCACCGCCTTCAAAATCAGAAGTGTTATTAGTTATTTCAACATAGGCTAAGTTTGGGCTGGAATTATACATATAAATTCCACCGCCAAAACATGATGTGCTATTGTCTCTTAGAATAACATCTTCAATGGTTATGTCAGAATTCCTGAGGTAAATTCCACCGCCAGAACTTGTAGCAAAATTATTTTCAATTAAACAATGCTTAATCGATATGTCAGATGAGTTTTCGCAATAGACTGCTCCACCACGATAGTCAGGATTACTGCCTGTAGCTTTACCGTATTCTAATTTGCAATAGTCAACTTTTGAACTGTCCACACCATTTTCGTACATATGCCGGAATCTAATACCACCCCAGCCAGTATGATCTCCAGTTGAAAATCCTGTTGTGTCAGTAACGGTAAAAAGAATGCTATCATTGGTCGTTCCTTCAGCGAATAATCTTCCGAAAACACTAAACTTATAATGTCCGGAAAATTGGACTTCTACACCAGGTTCAATTGTCAATATATCAACATCTATAATCAGGATTTCACCATCAATGATGTATGGACTGTTTGCAAGAGTCCATGTGCCACTTACAGATCCAGCCGGAATATGTGTATCAGCAAAAGAGAAGGAAGTACTTAGTAATACAACGAATAAGATACTAATTATCCTTTTCATCTTATCCTCCTTAATCTTTATTAATTTTTTCATTTTTTTCGCCTTATTTTTTTTGCTTTAATGCAAATTTCACTTATTTTTAGATTATATTGACATTTAAAGTGATTCACTTATATCACTTATTTTAATTATGGAGCAACCTGAACAATTTTTAGTCCTTCATTATCAGCAAGAAAAGCATAACTGCCATATAGATAGATTGAAACTGGCTCAGTCGTCATCTCAAATGTTCCTAAGATGTAAGGAGCCAAAGGATTTGAAACAGAAACATCAATTACGAACAGTCCCTTCTCTTTGTCTGCTAAATAGACATAATTATCCCTGGCATAAACGCTATAGGCAAAACCATTAGTTGGGCAATTGGCAACAGGAGTTGGAGAGTTTACATTAGAAATATCAAAAATCTCTAATCCTTTTTCACCATTTGCTAAATAGGCATAATTTCCAAGCACATAAACATCCTGGGCAAGACCAGCAATTGGAAAGTCAGATACAAACGAGGGATTTGATGGCTCGGAAACATCTAATATAGCAATACCACCATTGAGACCATTAGCAATAAAGGCATAGTTGTCTTGAATAAAAACTCTTCTTGCATCTCCATCAGTCCCGCAATTTCCCATAAAACCTAGAGGTGCAGTTGTGGTTAATATTGAAACTCCATCTTCACCAATTGCAATATAGGCAAAATCACCGGAAACAAATACATCATTTGGAACCCCAGCAATCGCACAACTGTCTATTTTTACAAGTGGATTGATATCAACTATATTTAATCCACCATTGTGATTAGTTACATAAGCAAAATCATTATCAGCAAAAACTGATAGCGTTCGATCATTAAAGCTTATACTGCTGATTTTATCAGGTGCACTTGGATTTGAACAATCGATAAGCACAAGTCCATTATATTGATCAGCCACAAAGGCTTTCCAGTTTGAGACAAATACTTCTGTAGCTTCTCCTGAAGTATTGAGAGAACCTTTCAGTTCTAATAAGATATTAATGTGTTCTTCATTACTATACCAGGAGTAAGATGTGTCACAAAAGGCTCTAACACGGTAATAAAAGGTTCCACAGGGTTGCGGAATATCATCAATCAGGTATGTAACATTGCTATCAACGGAATCATACTCTGTAATCCAATCTAGTTCACCAATTTTTTTATCAATATAGAATCCATCCTCTCCCTGGCTATTGTCATCCCAGGAAATTTTAATTTTCCTGATATCAGGCTTTTCTAAAGTAAGACTATCTGGAGCAGGTAAAGTGGGAACTATAGAATTTTCAATCCCACCTTTTTTTGATTCTCCAACAAACACCCAAACACGATAATAAACTGTCTCAAAAAGATTGGTAGAGTCAACAAAAGAGGTGGAATTGGCAGCGAGGATTCTATACTTATCCGTCCAACTTCCATCCCACATTTTTTTATCCACATAATAGCCATCTTCACCCATACAATGATCTTTCCAGCTTATTTTCAATTTCTCCTGGGAAGTTTGCACAATATTCAGATCCGTTGGGGCAGTTTGTGGAGAGAGATAGGCAATAACTTCAGAGAATTGCGAATATATATCAGTCTCTACATTATGCACCTTAACCTTGTAGGCATAGATCAAGCTATCATTTGTAAGGATATTATCAGGGAAATTAAAAGGAGGGGATTCAACTAAAATTGAATCCGTCTCAATCCAGGTGCCTTTACCAATTCTTTTGGCTATAACAAATTGTAGAGTATCCTCAGTAGAAACGGGATATTTCCAGCTTAGTTCAACTCTACCTTCCTCTATTTTTTTAATCTCCAAATCTGTGGGAGCATCATAGCTACCTGGAGAGGTTAGCTTTATATCGCAAGCTATCAAGCAGAAAGCCAGGATAATCAGAGTCACGAATCCGGTTAGAGAATACCGAATCATCCCAACACCAATGCATTGGTGTGAGGATGAATTACTCCAACTCTGTTCTCTTTCAGTCATTTTTTATCCTTTTTTTTCTCATTAAATAAAGTATCTATATATGTTTTTGATTTTCTCATCTCTTGAATTTTTTCTTTCGTAGAAAGATTCTCTTCTATTCTCTGCTCAATAGGCTTAAGAATTTCTGCTTTTATGATTATTATCATTTCTTTTTCTGCTTTATCGTGCTTGTTATATCCAAAAAGATAGCGAAGACCAAAAAACCACCAAGGAAGGTCTTTTAAAATCGGTATGCCAGTCCTCACTTTAGTGTCTTCTGTACTATAAAGTCCAGCAATAACTGTTTCCTCCCCATCAAATAAAAGCACTTCAGTTGTAGATTGACTTTTAGTAATAATTGTGCTAATTTCTCCTGGGACAGCTGAACTTCGTTCTACTCTGGTAACAAGGTGTATAGCTTCCTTAAGACTATCCTCAACGATTGTGGGGGTTACTTCTAAGATAGCCCCGGTTGTAAAAAATTTATCTGTAATATTACCTGCTTCATCTCTGGTTTTTACGGAAAAATCTTTACCAACTTGAATATATCCTTTTCTGCCTGATATAACAACTATATTTGGACGGGCAATAACGGTTCCTTTTTGGTTGGCTTCTATTACTCGGAAGAGTGTATTTATATCAATTGTAATCTCACCGGATTCCAGTGTAGTTGTGGCAGCAACATTAAATATATCGCTCATTACCTGGCTTCCGCCTGAAAAATTTACTGCAGCAACGACTTCACCATTATAAAATGTAGACCAGTTTATTCCAATGCTGTTTAACACTGCTTTATCAACAACAAAAAATATTGAACTGATTCTTATCTGCTTGGTATCTGGAGAGATTATTTCCTCTTCCGCGATTATTTCTTCTTCTATTATTTCTTCAATAACCACATCTGTTATTAGATAAATTCCTGGCAATTCTTCAAGAATAAGACCATTAAATTCTATAATAAGATACAAAGCATCTTTCCAATAAAGTTGTTTAATTGGAATTCCAATATGTGTGGTGAGAGAACTCATATTGATAATCTTTCTACTCTCGAACTGTTGCGACATAATTTCAAGAGTTTTTAATGCTTCAGGAATGCTGACATCACGAGTGATTGTAATTAACTCTTCTTTAGGGCAAACCTTTTTATATTTCGATTGCGAAAAGAGAGTTAAAAACAAAAAAATTATAATAAAAAATATTAATGTTTTTTTCATTGGGTTTCACCCTCAATATATATAATTTCTTCTTCTGAGATACCGATTCGGTTTATTTTAAATACAGCAGCTTGTTTATACCAGTTGATATGATCCAGATATCCATAAGCAACTTTGTCTCCTGGAGTGAGAGTATTGATTTTTCCATCTTCATCCCTCAAGAAAACTTTATATGGTGTTAATCCTATCATTGTTGAGGTATGAATACTAAGAAATTGGAGTTCATATGAATCCAATATAGGATCATGTATTCTGGAATAGAATGGGTTATATCTTAGATTTGTAAACTTAAAACTTTTTAATGGTATATCTTTTATATAATTTCCACTTTTATTATAATATGCACTGAGAGTAATTGTGAAATTTACTGTATCAGCTTTAGCTACGGATTCTTCAGCAAGTGTGATAGATTCGATTATATAAAGAGGTGCTTGATACTCAATTTGAAAAATAAAAAAGTGAAGTGATTCTATATTAACTTTCCCGGAAATGCTATATGTATTAAATGAGAAATCTATATCTTCTCCAGATCTTGAGACATTAAAATCAAAAATAACATCAGGACAGAAATTATCACAAATATCAATTAAATACTGATATGTAAGAGTTGGATTATCCTCTTTAAGTATGATTTTGCTGCTTTCAAGTACTTTTTTCTTCATATTCTCAAGAGATTCTATTACCTTTTCTTCATTTTCCAGATCAGGGTATGTGCTTTTAAGTCTTTTAATCGTTTCAGAATATTCTTTGTTTGATTTTTCTAATTCTTCAAATCTTTTAACAGATTTTGCATTAACTAAAATTGTTCCAAGAATAACAATTATTAACAATCCAAATAATATAATAGTATTTCTAATAGTATATGGCATATTATTTAGTCTTTAAAAATTTTAATTTTATACTGGGCAATTTTTGATAATTTATTATCCGGGAAGGTGTTAATTAGCTGATTCCAATAATCAATTGCCCTATTTAGATCATTTTCCTTTTTATAACAATTTCCTATCATCATAAGGGCATCGGGAGTTTTATTTCCTTTGAGTTTAATAGTATTCTCAAATATTTTTTTTGCTTCATCGATTCTTCCAATTTGGTATAAGCATTCTCCAGTAAGATAATTAGTATTATATGCAAGAGGGTGGCTTGGATACTTTTCGGAAAATTCACTTAATTTTTCTAATGCCTTTTCAAAATTTCCAGAAAAATATATATTTATAATATAATGGTAAATTTTTGAAATATCATCATCATATAATATCTTTTCAATCCAATAATTATTAATAAAAGGAAATAGTTCTTTAATCTTTTCACCCAAGGCAATGGCTTTAGATTGGGTATATGAATCATCTAATCTTAAACGATAGAAGATTTCTCCATCTTTCAATAAAGAAGTTATTTTTGTTTTATATCCAAATTGTTCAAGTGCTTTCTTATCTTGCTCGACTTGTGAATAGTCTCTTCTTGATAACAGTTGTAATTCATATACTTCTTTTTTAACTACTTCTTTTTCAACAATTGTTGCTCTGGGTTTGCTTTCTGATTTTTCTTTATAAATATTTTCGAGACTGGAAAAAGTATTTATTTTGTTTTTAGCTATTATTGCCAATTTATGATCTGGATAATTGGTAACAAGTTGATTCCAATAATAAATTGCATTATTTATATCATTTTCTTTAAAATAAGAGTTGCCAAGCATCATAAGCGCATCAGGTGTTTTTGTTCCTTTCTGTTTAATTGTGTTTTCAAAAATAACTTTTGCTTCAGAAATTTTCCCCAGTGTATAAAGGCATTCTCCCATTAAATAGTTAGCATTGTGTGCAAGTTTGTGGTCGGGATACTTTATAATAAATTCTTTAAATCTTTCGTAAGCATCTTGAGTATTTCTTTTAAAATATATAGAAACTATATTGTTATAAATTTCTTTTATATTAACTTCAGAAACTTCTATCTCAAAGGTTTCAGGTTTAATTGGTTCTTTGGTTATAGGTTCTGGTTCAGGTTCTGGTGGTTCTTCAGTCAGTTCTGCTATTTGAATTTTTGACAGGCCTTCTTCTTTTTCTTTCTCAATATCTTTAGGATCAGGGTATGGAAAAGTCATGTCGTATCTCCAGATTGTTAAATCTTGCATAAGATGCTTTGTAATTCTTTCAATTCTTCCATTTAGAAATAGTTTTGAAAAACGAATAATATTTCTTTTTTGTGTTGTATAGCCGGAAATTTGAAAGTTATCTTCCGAGCTTTTTAAGTTATTTATCCAACTTATTTCATTTTCTAAAAATGCATTTGCTATGACATTGAGAATATAGTGCCACTGATTTTTACTTCCAATTAAATTTTCTATTTTCAAAATATTATCTTCTAAAACACTGATTTCACTTCTTATTTGACTGATTTTTGTAATAATATTTTGCTTTTGTCGAATTTCTAATTCTAACTCACGATTAATTTGTTGTGCATTCAAGATTTGTTGTTTGAGAGTCATATTTTTTGTGGTGCCCATAAAAGTAAAGTAGAATATGGCGCCTAAAACGAAAAAGCCATGCCAGGCAATCTTAAAATGTTTTTGACGTTCTATAATCTTGGTTGGCAAAAGATTGGATGGGAAAAAAGCTTTATTTTTGGTGTCTAATGTCTTCCATGCAAGTGCAATTGGGATAGCGTATTGAGCTATTTTTTCTGGAGTAATTTCATCTTTTCTTTCTTTAACAATGCCAACTTTATTTAATTCTAAACGATTTACAGTTGCTCCTTCATTACATTTTTCTTGAAAGGATTCTACATCTTCATTATTAACCTGCTCTCCTACTAAAATAATATGTTGAGTAATAGGTATATTTGATACATCTTGTTCTAGCATAATTTTGGAATAAATCGCTTGTCTCATTTTTTCTGGTTCTGTTTCTGTAACAATAATGGGAAATGTCTTATAGTGACCTTTCCCCTTCATTACAATTCCCACTTTGTAATCAACACCAATGTATAATATCAGCACATAATCTTCTGGAGGAAAATCATAGTTAGCTCTTACCAAATTCATTAATGAGATTTCATTAGTATCTATAAAACTATAGAATAATTTCTTTTTTGATACTATAAGATTAATTTCTTGCAGAGCTTTAAGAAGTTCAAATTGTCCCCGATGCACAAATGCCAGAATGGATTTGTCATCATTATATATGTAGTCAAAGGTATAATTTTTGGCTTTCAATTCCTCTTTTGATAGAATTTCTGTCTGGATTTTCTTTTTTATTCCAGATGTGAAAAACCCTGGTTCAAACTGGTAATATGAAATTTGCTCTTCATTAGCATTAAGTGCGATTTTTCCTTTATCTAATGGAAAATTAGCTAGCAAATTTTGCAAGTCGGTCTTACCAGTTAAATCTTCGGGAGCTTCCTCTACTTTTTCAAGTTCTTCTGGTTTATCATATTCTGATATTTCTGGAATTTTTAATTCTTCTAGCTCTTCTAATTTTTCTATCTCCTCAGAAATTTCTTCTCCACCCAAAGGATGCGAAAGAGCAGTTTCCTCCAGCCGGATTATTCTAATTTTGTCATTAATTACACCTAATTGTGCAACCTTAATTGATAATCCATCCTGGAAAATACCAAATGCCAGTTTATCTTTTTTAAATTTCATTACTTATGAGTCTATTCTGTATAAGCTAAAAACTGCTCCATTCTCTTTCTATTATTTGAAAAGTTCATAGCTGTTTCTTTTGTTATGGTATTGGTTTTACATAGATTTAATAGGTCTTGTTCAAGGGTCATCATACCCAATTTTTTCCCCTCAGTAATCATCTGGTATATTTCCCCAATATTTTGGCTTCTGATTGCAGCACGAACAGAAGCATTTACAGAAAGAATTTCTTTTGCCAATGATAATTTTCCCTTTTTATTAGGAACCAGTTTTTGGGATATAATTACTTTAAGGGTATCTGCTAATCTTAATCTTATTCGCTCTTGCTCTCTTGGTAGGAATTCTCCAATAATTCTGTGTATACTATCAACTACTGAACTTGTATGCAAGGTAGTAAAACACTTATGACCACTGTCTGTAGCTTCAATAACTGTTGCAATTGTTTCTGGATCTCTCATTTCACCAACAACAATTATATCTGGGTCCTGTCTTAGTGCTTGAATAACTCCTTCTTTAAAACCCAATACATCTTCACCAAGCTCCCTATGTCTGATAATACATTTGTCAGATTTGTGGATGTATTCAATTGGGTTTCCAATAATTATAATATGTGATTCATTATTGTGATTGTTCATGTCAACAATTGAATCTAAAGTACAACTTTTTCCCGAGCCAGTTATACCAGTAACTAAAATTAGACCAGATTTTTCATAATTAAGATCTAATCTTTTTATAATAGGTTCTGGGAAACCTAGAGACTCGATCTTAAATAGTTCCTGGCTAATGCGTCTGAAGTTTGCAACCATAATATTACTTTCATAGTAAATATCGCTACGAAATCTACTGGGCATTTCATCATCTTCAAACACCACTCCAATAGAGATGTCTACATTTTTACTTTTAAAAAGGGTTAATTTCTGCTCATCTGACAATACACTTAGTAACATAGCAGTAATTTCATCATTAGTGTAATGTGGCATATCATTGGTTGGAGATTTTTTACCATAAACTCTATACCAAATCCTTTTATTTGCTCCTGGACCACCAAAATCCATATCAGAAGCGTTTATTTCTCGCATATATTTAAGTAGCTTACTCAAATGATCATAAGCTTCCTTACGCCAGACAGCGTTGTAAGTAATGATTTTATTAATGTTTTGAAAACGACTTGTGCCTGTCAAGTATTCTGGTAATCCTACTAACATTTCAGGTGTAAAAGATAGACTCATTGTTCTCCTATAAATATTAAGTTATACGGTTGCGGTTGCGCAGCTCGAATCGTCGTTCGTCAATCGTCAGACGTGCCGTTTCCCGTCAACCGTTAAGCGACCCGATCGCCGACAACCGTTAACCGTTTCGAGTTGCCCAACCGATAAACGATATACGGCATAAGGTTGCGCGGCTCGAATCGTAATACGGTAATCGCTTAACGACCTGATATCCGTAATACTTATACAGTTTTCCCAATACATCGGGACACAACCGATAAGCAATACCCGATATCACAATTTATCCCTCTCACCAAATTTTGTCCACGCTAATGCTAAATTATATAACTGCCTGCTAATTTTATCATAAGTATCTATTAACCTTTTGCATACTTCAATATCTATATGTTTGGCATATAAGTCCTTTGTCTGAGAGAGAGATACTATCGTTTCATTAGATTCTCCCATTGCATCATCAATATACTTTTGAAAGCCTTTTTTCTGATGCCTTTTTGAATGCCCTTCTGCAATAAGACGCGGGATAGCCTTACTTGACCTCCGTAATTGATTTATCAAATCATATTTTTCTTCTGCCGGAAGTTTTGGTAAGATTTCATTAAACACAGAACGCATCGCTTCATAAGAGTTTTGGTAAACATCCAAGTCGTGAAAACTTCTTATTGGCTTCTTTTCCATATCTTCCTTTCGTGGCCCGTCATAAGGTTGCGAGGCTCGAATCGTCTTGCGTTAATCGTCAGACGTGCCGTTCTCCGTTTACCGTTCGCCGTTTCGAGCTGCTCAACCGATAAACGATACACGGTGCAGCGATTGGTTAGACAACTTCCTGCAAAACGTTCACAAACTCTCTGCCAGAAAGTGGTGAAGGTAATGGATTACTATCCTGCCGATAAAGCTCTATTGTCTCTCCCACAATTTGGCATAATTCGTCGAAAACCTCACGTTCATTGTCTCCGTGGCAGCCTCCATAAAAAAGCTCTGGACAACTTCCGATGAAACACCCATCCTCATCAGACCACTCGACAAGCTTTACATATCTGGCTTCCTCATTCATATCTTTGCCTTCTCTATGGCAAGACGCACAGCTTTTTCTTGATATAGCTTCGCATCATCGCCTTCTTTTCCATATTTTCCTTTCGTTTGGCGTCATACGGTTGCGCTGCTCGAATCGTCTTGCGTCAATCGTCAGACGTGCCGTTCATCGTTAACCGTTAACCGTTTCGAGCTGCTCAACCGATAAACGATACACGATATTCTTCATCTTTCTCCAGTAACAAGTTTCAACATAACGATTCTTTGAATGGACTTCCGCCATTTTGAAAAAGTGCAGTTTACAAGATTAATCATAAATCTTTTTAATAATTTTTCTCCTTTGTAAGCAAAGAAATCAAGCATTCTTTTACGGTCAAAATGTCTGACCCTGACTGCGGTTTCAGCACGGAGTGTAGTAAATGCAGACCCGGCTAAAATAAAGCTTTCTTCACTCCAGGTATCTCCTTTTCTTAGATAGTCAACAGTTGTATTACTTAGCCAGACTGAGATATCACCGCTTTCAACTAAGATAATTGAATCGGATTTATCATTTCCAACAGGAATATGTTCTCCAACATCATATTTGCGTAAACGTCCGAGTGCCATAAAATCCACTTTCTCTTCTGGAGTGAATCCATGAAACATAAGGGGTTCACCTTTTTGTATAGCTTCAGGCCCTGGTTCAAAAGCTTTTTGAAGTGGACCATATAAATCTTCAGAGTACTGAAATCCCTTTTTTACAATTTCCAAAAGTTCCTCTGCGTTTATTGGTTTGGAGAGATATTGAAATGCTCCGGCATGAACAGCCCTAACAGCACCTTCAATACTTGAAAAACCTGTTGAAATAATTATCACAGCCAAAGGTTGTTTCTTTTTAATCCTCTTCATTAATTCAAGTCCATCCATACGAGGCATAACCATATCAACAAGAAATAGATCAAAATCATCATAGTTCATTTTATCTAATGCATCCTGACCATCAACAGCAAGGCTAACCTTATATCCCTCTTCTTCTAAGAATTCCTTACAGATTTCTCTGATGCTTTGCTCGTCGTCTACAACTAAAATATGTTTTTTCATAAAATTAATCCTATTATTTTTTTCTTTCTTTTTGAATTAAATCAAATCTTTTTAATTCCTGTAATCTTACCAAAATACCATTTATCTTATTTATTGCTTCTGTAATTTGATTGCTTGATTTAGACAGTCTTTCATCATTGTATTCTGTAGATGCTTTTTTTACTCTGCTTACTGACAAAGAAATAACACTAAGAGGATTATTTAGAGCATGGTCTATATCAGCGATTTCAGCTGCAGTTTTTACAACTTTCTGAAAATTACCAATTTTTTTCTTGTTTTCAGCAATTATTCTCTCTTTTTCGAGTAGTTGATTTTCTCGCTCTTTGTATAGTATTTTATTTTCTGAAAATTGCAAAGATAGTTTTTTTAGCATATCACTTATAAAATTGGAAATAAAAGCGATCGCAGTAAAAAGTCCAGTATAGGAAATCAGAAATATAGTTTGTGAAGATGCATCAGAATTAAAAGATGAGCCATCAACTGGAATGAGCCATTCAAAATTATAGAAAAGAATCAATGCCAGTAGAGACATACTACCTATTAAAGCTGATATAAAACCACCTGCTTTTTCTACTGATAAACTTGCAGTAATTACTGCTATCAAGTATATCCATACAAAAGAGCTTTCTATTCCTCCAGTCAAATGAACAACTAAGGTTGCGAAAACAACATCAAGAACAATTTGAACCGTTCCAAATATATTATTTGTTTTTATTATCTGCAAATGATATAGAATATTTAAAATACATATTCCAAAAAATACAGTAACAAAGATAATAATTGGGAAGGTTTGTGGAGATTGCTGAACACGCAGAATACCTATTGCAAAAAGAATGATGACCATAAACCAGCGGATTTTTGACCACCAATTATACATCATTTTTTCATGGTTATACAAATTTATTTCTTTTACCATTTGCTTACTCCTACCCCGGATAAACCCCAGTTAAATAGAAAAAAATGATTTAACGGGGTGAACCGAAACCAAAAAGAATTCACCACCCCGATACAGTCGTTCCTCCTTACGGGGCAAGCCGAGAACACCGAGAAACACCGAACAATAATACTCAAAAAAGGTGAGTAAAAATTTAAAGTGTGTGTATCCTCTCTACTAAAGAGTTTACAGTAAGTGATGAAAATATTTTGCTCCCGAAGGCATTCGGGATAATAATCATAAAATTAAGTGACTGACACGGATAAACCAGTTCTCCGTTCCGATATAATCGGATTGACTTCAACTTAACAATAATAGATTTAGATGTATTTTCTTTGGAAAGCCTTAAAAGGCTTAGTATTAGCCCTTTATATATAATCCCACCCATAACCCAGTGAAATATTCCTTACTAAATTTCACGGGTTAAAAATGGCTGGGCTATTGATTTTTTTCTGACAATCCAGTCGCCCTCCCGATATATTGGACTTGGATTCTTTGAAATTTTTTTCGCAAATTCAATAATGTCTTCACCAAATTTTGAGATACGTTCCTCTAAATCATAACTCTTTTTTGATAATTTGGGTTTTGGATTTTTATTAGTCCCGACTTGTCGGGAGTCCTTTGTCATTTTCTTTCTCAACTATTCAATCCAGTAGATAATCTTATGAGCCAGACCAAAGTGATAGATCTTCATAATTTCATCTACTGATAAAGCCCTGTCAAAGATAGCAACCTCGTCAACCGCGCCCATGTAGAATTTACCAAAAAGCAAATTGTTTGCGTTAATATTAATTGGTTCAGTTAGCGTTGTAGAATCAACCCGGGTTCCATTTATATATAACTTTTGATTATTGGCTCCAGCATCTTTATCGTATGTTAAAGCTATATGAGTCCATCCACCTGATGAGATATTCACTGAGATCGTCTCTCCATTTATCATAGCAAAAGCACTTAAAGTATCTGGAGGAACACCTCCTTCTTCAAAATCATCGGTGAATATACCAGAGCCCCTTTCTGTAAATACTTCGCTCCATACCTCAGTGCCTCTATCTTCAAAATTATCAGAGAACCCACCAGTGATATCATCGATCCAGCCGGAATCATCATGTGATGTATAATGAGCATCTTTTTGATATCTCCATTTTATATTATGCTCTCCACCAGGAATAGAATAAGATTTTTTCTGCCATTTTTTATTACCACAAATTTTCCATATCTGTTTGCCATCAACATAGAATTTCAGGTAGTCTGCGTAGGAGCCAGAGCGTGAAGAGACCTTCCACCAGAAGTTTATGGTTGTTGGACCTTTAACAGTCCTTTGAAGATCAGTATATTGACTACTTCCAATATCTCCGGATTTTGTGCACCAACTGCCTCCATGAGGTTTATATCTATCAGTAACATACCAATTTCTATGACCGCTGGTTGTCCATTCTTTACCTAAACCTTCATCTGTAATTGAGATATCATCAATCCAGCCGGAATCATAACCTGATGTATAATGAGCATCTTTTTGATATCTCCATTTTATGGTATGAGTTCCTTCCTGAACAGAATAAACCTTTTTATGCCAATCTTTATTACCACAAATTGCCCATATCTGTTTGCCATCAACATAGAATTTCAGGTAGTCTGCGTAGGAGCCAGAGCGTGAGGAAACCTTCCACCAGAAGGTTATGGTTGCAGGACCTTTAACAGTCCTGTAGAGATCAGTATATTGACTACTTCCAATATCTCCGGATTTTGCACACCAGGGTTTGGAATGGGCAGGATATAGTTCAGTGGTGTACCAATTTCTATGACCGTGTGTACTCCATCCTTTACCTAAACCTATATCTGTAATTGAGATATCATCGATCCAGCCGGAATCATAACCTGATGTATAATGAGCATCTTTTTGATATCTCCATTTTATGATATGAGTTCCTTCCTGAACAGAATAAACCTTTTTATCCCAATCTTTATTACCACAAATTTTCCATATCTGTTTGCCATCAACATAGAATTTCAGGTAGTCTGCGTAGGAGCCAGATCGAGAAGAGACCTTCCACCAGAAGGTTATGGTTGCAGGACCTGTAACAGTTCTTTGAAGATCAGTATATTGACTTCTTCCAATATCTCCGGATTTTGCGCACCAGGTACCGGAGTGAGCAGGATATAGGTTAGTAAGATACCAATTTCTATGACCGCCTGTGGTCCATCCCGCAGTCATTCCTCCTTTACCTGTTGTATTTGCACCAATTCCATAAGCATCTACCTTGATAAGACCTGCACTCAAACCTCTACCTGTAATTGAGATATCATCGATCCAGCCGGAATCATAACCTGATGTATAATGAGCATCTTTTTGATATCTCCATTTTATGATATGAGTTCCTTCCTGAACAGAATAAACCTTTTTATCCCAATCTTTATTACCACAAATTTTCCATATCTGTTTGCCATCAACATAGAATTTCAGGTAGTCTGCGTAGGAGCCAGAGCGTGAGGAGACTTTCCACCAGAAGGTTATGGTTGCAGGACCTTCAATAGTCCTTTGAATATCAGTATATTGACTACTTCCAATATCCCCGGATTTTGCACACCAGGTGCCCGAATGAGCAGGATATAGATTAGAAACATACCAATTTCTATGACCGCTGGTATCCCATCCTTCTAATCCTTTATCTGTAATTGAGATATCATCAATCCAGCCGGAATCATCACCTGATGTATAATGAGCATCTTTTTGATATCTCCATTTTATTGTATGAGTTCCTTGCTCAACAGAATACATCTTTCTCTGCCAACCTGGATCACCACAAATTGCCCATATCTGTTTGCCATCAACATAGAATTTCAGGTAGTCTGCATAGGAGCCAGATCGTGAAGAAACCTTCCACCAGAAGGTTATGGTTGCAGGACCTTCAATTTTCCTTTGAATATCAGTATATTGACTACTTCCAATATCTCCGGATTTTGCAGACCAATTGCCTCCATGTGGAGTATAAATATCAGTAACATACCAATTTCTATGCCCGTTGGTACTCCATCCTTCACCTAACCCTATATTCGTAATTGAGATATCATCAATCCAGCCGCAATCTGAACCTGATGTATAATGAGCATCTTTTTGATATCTCCATTTTATTGTATGAGTTCCTTCTTCAACCGAACAAACCTTTTTCTGCCAACCTATCTCACCACAAATTGCCCATATCTGTTTGCCATCAACATAGAATTTCAGGTAGTCTGCATAGGAGCCAGATCGTGAGGAAACCTTCCACCAGAAGGTTAAGGTTGCAGGACCTGTAATATCCTTATAGATATCAGTATATTGACTACTTCCAATATTTCCAGATCTTGCAGACCAGGTGCCTCCATGATGTTTTCCTTTAGTTGCAAACCATTTGTCATGGCCACCGGTAGTCCAGCCATCTATATCTCCATCTTCAAAATCATCTTCAAATGTATCATCACCTCTATATTCAAAAGTTTCATTCCATACTTCGCTTCCACCTTCAAATATTTCTTCCCAGGTTTCATTTCCTCTATCTTCAAAATCATCTAATAATTCAAACGGATTAGGTAAAGGTTTCAGCCATGCCTCAACCGTGATGGCATCGGTAATATCCAGACTTGGATCATTTCCACAATCAACATAATCATCTATTCCATCGAATTCTCCAGCTCTGTCATATTTTCCTGCAGCGATAGTAGTTGGACCATTATAAGTTCCGTTTGTAGGTTCTCCAATGCCGTGGTTGTCATAACCAGATATATCTATAACTTCATCGACTGTTCCATCCCAGCTATCCTCATCCATTTTCCAGTATCCAACCAATCCTTCTATCGCTTCGCCAGAGAAATCTGCAGCGGCTTCACTTTGATGATGTACTGTGTCAGCACCGACTATACAGGTTACATTTGCAATAATTTTTATTGTATCTTTGGTTGCATCAAGAGCAGCATATCGCAGACTATTAATATTGCCTTTCAGTGCATAAAAGTCAGTATAATTTTTAGTATAAAACCCTCCACCAAATGGGATTTTAGATCTGGGTATAGCTCCCTTGTCTATCTGATTCATACCATATAGTAAGGCATAAGCGCCAAGATTTGCTGCCCGTTGTTCTGCCAGGTTTTGAGATAACATTTCCGGGACCTTGGCAGTCCGTCTTTGTACGGTTATTGTAATTGCTGCAAAGATGACAGTAAGTAGTATTACGCCTATTAACAATGTCTTACCCATTTTATCCTCCTGTTAATATATTTTTGAAAACTTGAGTTAAGTTCGCTTTAGCTGACTTGACTTAAGTTTTCTAATCCATCCCGATTTCATCGGGACTTAACTCATCCCGATAGATCGGGATAAGTCAAGTTTCCTTTTTAATTCCTTGGGATAATTCAACTTAACTCATCCCGATTTGTCGGGATAAGTCAAGTCTCATTAAAAATTCTCCAGGGTTCTTAAACATTAGATTTGTGAACTTGTAAACTAGTAAACTTGTTAATTTGTTAATAATTCATCAATCCACTTTCACCAGTTTACTAATTCACTAATTCACCAATTCGCTACAAATTCACCAACAAATTTATCCTGTTCCTCTAAGATTCGGGATAAACCCGAACCTACCCGGTCGGGGGTAGGAACAGGCCTGCCCTCCGTTTGTTTGGAGGGTTTATCCTGTTCCTGTCTATGTTACTTTTTAACTGATTGAGAGTTAATCACTTTTTATATTTTAAATATATATTTTTAAAATATTTCCAGAGTATGATTTTCGTATTTATATTTCTTGCACCAGGTCCAACTGAAGAGCCTTCATGAAAAAATTCCATATCCACTTTGACAGAACGGATATGATCAAGTGAATCTATTGGTGTCAAGATAATTCTATCATCTTCATTATAATAAGTAAAGTTCAAACTCTTTAGCCAAAGTGCAATATCAGTGCCAAGAATTAGGGTGTCATTCTCGGTAACTTCCATTGGATAGCCACAAGTCATACTATCTCCCATCGCAATTTTTACTATATTTTCTGTTGAGGTTGTGGTATCTGCAGTTATGCTCCACTTAGAGCGAAACTTAAAGCTATCAGGCTCTGCTACCAGTATATCAGACCCAGATATATTAACTCCAACTTTTCCTAAATAACGGTCCAGCTCTTTACATACTACCTGAGCACATTGATTAAGATTTACCTGTAAACCAATATCCTGGCCTGTAACTTGCACATTAAAAAGAGTGGTAAACATAGTAACTAAAAACAAACCACCAATAGCCAGAGCACCGATAGCATCTAATAAACTACCCATTTTTTATCCTTTTTGATATTAAGCCACAAATCTGTCTCCACAAAATTATGTCAAGATTGGTAAACACGAATTTACACAAATATGAAAATCTTTATATATTTTTCTTTCCATTAGTGTTCATTCGTGTAAATTCGTGGCTTACTATTATTCAATATTAACAATTAATCTGTCGAATCTTATTGTATCTGTAAAAGCAGAACAATATATTTTAATATCTACTCGTTGAATATTAGTCGTATCAGGAAAATCTGTTCCTAATGAATCTGAATAATGTGCAGAGATAAACAGATCATAATTAATACCCTCAACAGAGACAGTTGTATCAGGATAGCTAACTTCCAGGTCATCAAATTCAACTATATTTCCAAAGAGTTCCGCTTCCATTTTATCAAAGTATTTCTCCGCGATTCTTTGCCCTTGAATTATAAACATACCTCTATAGACCAGTTCTGATTGATTGAGCATAGAATAGTTTACAGACATCACAATAGCGGAAAAAAGTGCAATCGCAAAAATGAGAGCAAGCATCTGACCTGTATTCATTTTTTATTCCTTATCATTAATTCCACCCATTCAGCAGAGAAATAAACATTTAATAGGCAATAAGCAATAAGCAGTAGGCAATAGGCAATTAGCAATTAGCCCGCCTGCCAAAGATTGGCGGATTATTTTTTTTCTGATATTTCTCCGGGTTTTCTATCATATGATTTAAAAGTCGTCCTATTTCAATTGTTTTATTTTCTAAACCTTGCTTTATATTTTTATCAATGTAATTACAACTAAAGGCAAAATCAATCCATACTTGTGTTTCGCTATTTTCCATATCAGTCCCGATTTATCGGGAATATTTTACTTATAAAGTGTGCCTGTCTCCCGATATGTCGGGAGCCAAGACTGGCTGAATATTGACGTTTTCTGTATCCTTCGGCAATATTTGAGCAAACAGTCTGGCTCCGGCTTGGCTTCGCCAAGACGAGAACGAGATGATCTTTTAATTTGACTTGTAAGGGAATAAAGTTCATCTTTAGGAAAACTTTTAGTAAGGTGATAAATTTCCATTGCAAGACTAAAAGCTTTTTTAAAAACAGTTAAATCTTTAAAATTTTTCATCTTTTATTTTTTTTTAGTTATTGCCAACTGCCAACTGCCAACTGCCAACTGCCAACTGCCAACTGCCAACTGCCAACTGCCAACTGCCAACTGCCAACTGCCAACTGCCAACTGCATACTGCTTATTGAATATTGGATGATTTAATCCTCAGAAGTAGCATAAGCCACTTCTGATATAGAAGAAAGCCCTTCTCTGATTCTTTCTAATCCAGATTCACGGAGAGACAACATTCCTTGTTTTTCTGCAATTTGTCTTATTTTTTCCTCATCAATCTCAGTTCCAGCTTGCACAATAGATTTTCTCATCTCATGGCTAAAATATAATGCTTCACAGATATTGATTCTTCCCTTATATCCTTCTGTGCACTTTTTACATCCTTTACCAGCTTCAAAGATTTTACCAGATTTTAAATCTTCCTCGGTTAATCCTAAATCCAGAGCTGCTTGATACTTTTCTTTAGATAATGGTTTCCTGCAGTGTGGACATATTTTTCTTACGAGTCTTTGTGCTACTATAATATTTATAGCATAAGCCAGAAGGAATGGTTCTACTCCCATTTTATAGAGTCGTGATATGGCACTTGGTGCATCATTAGTATGAAGGGTGGAAAATGTTAGATGTCCTGTGTTAGATAGTTTAACTGCAACATCAGCGGTAATTTTATCTCTGATTTCACCTACCATAACTATATCAGGGTCATGTCTTAGAATAGAACGGACCGCGTTATCAAAGCTAAGCTTATGTCCTATTTTAAGCTGTCTTGCTCCTCTAATTACATATTCCACAGGGTCTTCGCATGTCAGCACATTTTTAGAAGGATCCATCACATGATAAAGTGCAGCCATTAAGGTTGTACTCTTTCCACTACCTGTTGGTCCTGTAACTATTACAATCCCCCTGGAAGTATTTATTGCTTTAAGAAAATCCTTTTCTGCTTGTTTTTGAAAACCCAACTTTTTCAGATCAGTAATAACTTTTCTATCATCTACCACCCTGATCACAATAGTTTCAAATCTTCTTTCATATTCAGCAGATATGATTGGCAGGACCGAGACACGGAAACGGATCAAGTGGTCATCTATAATTCGCTGTGAGAAGCCATCCTGGGCTGTATCTCTTTCAAATCTATCAATACCAGAAGTGCGGTCTTTTGCCACAGCTGCCATAGCTTCTGGTGCAATATTTTCCTGACGATGCCATAAATGGAGCTTGCCATCAATCCTAAAATAGATATCTATATTGGACCTTTGAAATGGAATAATATGTATATCACTTGCATCTTTTCGGACAGCTTCAACCAAACTTGCCTCATAAAGACTTACTAAAAGGCTTTTATTAATTTCGTCATCTAATGCATATTCATCAATTTCTGCCTCAGGGCTTGGTTCTCTTATCTCTTCTATCTGCTCGCTAGCCTCTTGGAGAAGTTCTAAAAATTCATTATGCTGTGGTGCTATGAGCTCAATAAGTTCTTCCAAAGTTTTGAGACGACAGTAAATTATTTCATATTTTTTGAATTCAGTAAGCAGGGGAATTCTTTCCACAAGTTTTTCTGTTAGATTGCCAGATAAGACCAAAAGTTTATTACGACGACCATAAGATATCTGATAAGGTAAAATCTTTTTATATAAGAGTTCTTTCCTAAAATCTTCTGGAAATTTTGATAGTATCTCCCGTGTATGTTTTATCTGTTTTTCATCTACTTTTTCAATATCAATATTTATAGTTCGAAAAGCATAAAGGTCTGCTAATATGCCAAAGATTGCATCATGGTCTACTTTGAAATCAGAAACTAAAATCTCTTCTAGTCTTCTCGGATTTACAGGATCCTCATCTGCTTGAATTAGAAGTGCTTTATTAAGCGTATCTTTATCAATTACTTCTTTTTCAATAAATAATTTTCCTAATCTTGATTTTTCTAACATTTCTTCTCAAATAATTATTTTTGGGTTCTATGTTGTTTTAGATTATCAACATAATTCCAGTTTCTCACTTTATTGACTGATACACGATCTTTTCATATTTACACCATTAATTGACTTAATGACCCTGATTGAATAACTCGTAAACTCATATTTTCATCCGGTTAGATAATTTTACCCTATGTGATAGTAATCATCTAACAGATTGAATATCTAATGGGGCAGGCAGGTTAAACGACTTAATTTTTTACATCCCTGTCATACCTGGGGTTGGAGGTTGGATAAAGGCAATCTCAGCTGAAACCACGGTCAGGAGTGTAATTGCTAATGCTATAAAAATTCCAACCAATGTCTGAATATATTGAATTATATTATTTATCTTATATGATGTTTCCTTTTCGTAAAACAAGGCTATTTGCTGAGCGGATTGCCGAACATTTCCTGTCTCTGCTCCTGTTTTCAATCTGCTCAATGAGGTTCTGTTAAAAACATCAGCCCTTTCCAGAGCAGGCACCAGAGACATACCTTCTTTTAACATAAGTGGAATCGCTATCTCTTTAACCCCTTTTTCCATATGTGCATTCCTGCACGCTTCTGCAGAAGATTGTAAAGTCTCTATGTTATCAGCAGCCCCTGAATAGATTGCAGAAAAGACTCTAAAAAAAATTTCAATGCTTGATTTGTGCAAGAGATGGCCAATAACTGGTAATTTAATTATAAATTTATCCCTCCATACCCTCCCTTTGGAGGTTTTCCACCACCGCAGGATTATTATAATAGGTACAATAAAAATAAGAATCATCCACCAAAAGTTAGCTCCCAGGAAATCGCTTAGTTTTAAGGTAAAATCAGTCATAGGTGGAACTTTTACACCAAATTTAGTAAACAGCCTTGCAGTTGCAGGGAAGATAGAAACAATATACCACATACAAGCTACAATTGTAGCGAATACTGTGAAAGCTGGGGCTAACAATGCTTGCCTCATGCTTTTCTTATACTCCTGATCCCGTTCCATGAACTTTGCAGTAGCATCATACACCTCAGCCATATTACCACTTTTAGTTGCAAGACCGAGCATATAAGCAGGGAATTTTCCAAAAATATCTTGATAGCGTGAAAAAACTTCTGAGCCCTCTTTGCCTGCCTTTAACTCAGCTTCAATATTTCTTAGAGTCTCTTTTAATGCGGAATTAGTCTGCTCATCTGATAACATATGAAGAATTTTGTCATAAGTCATCTTCTCTTTTAACAGGAATGAACTGAGATTAACAAACATCATTATATCTGCAGATGAAGGTTTAGGTTTAAAATCTAAAAGAACAGGCAGTATTTTTGCATTATGATATCCAATCCTCGCGAGTGCATTTGCTACTTCCTGCTTGGTATATGCTGACTGCTTCCCTTTGATCTTCTTTCCATTAGGCAGCTTTACATTATAAATAAAATTTTTCTTGGGCAGTATAGAATTAATTTTTAATTTATGCTTAACAGCAAGTTGGTTAACTAATTTTTTGGCTGTAGAACTGTTATGGACTAATACAATCCCTTGTATAGTCTTACCACTAAGTGAAATGCCGGAATAACGATATTCTTTTAACATAGATATTTACTTTTTATTAACCTCGGTTGTCACAATTAATATCGTGACAAAAGAATTCTTACTTTATAATTTTTTATATAAAAGTGTAAACTATGAAAACTTAAGTCAAGTTTTATTCAATATTTCTTTAATACGATTAGGTAACTTTCTTCTTTCTAATCGAAGTACTAATGCCATTGTATCTGTTATATATTTAGTCTTCACGAGGATATAATTCTTTATAATTTTGAAATTCTTCTTCTAAGTGACTGATTTCAGTTTTGTTTAACAAAGAGAGTTCATAGTTTAAATTGTCAAAAGATTTTTTTTTCGTACACTCATAAATTGAACAAAATCTAATATCTCAAGCAAAGCTTCAACAGGAAGACCTTTTGTATTTTGAATAATTAATTTTTCTATTCGTGCAGTATTCATATCGTTCCTATGAAAAATACTTCTGATAGTTTAGAATTGTCCTCCTGAGGTGTGAGCCTCTGGCTTATAATCTTTACCCCGTTAGATTAAAAATTTTAACAAGCTCTCCTGATAATATTAAAAATTATCTAACGGAGTGGACCAAAATGTTTGGTTCAAGTGACATACTTGAACCAGCAATGAGATATAAAAGGAAAAAGGTAAAAGATAAAAGGAAAAATATTGTAACTTTTGTAATTATTTTTGATTCGATCATTCTTTCATATTTTTGACAGAAATTGAACCGAAAATTAGTTTTAATTCTTTCGATTCTTGCATAAGTTGCTTACACAGATTTCTATCACCTATCTCTAATCGATCAATAACAATGTACCAAAAATTAGCTTCCCTCGCTTCACGAAGACAAATATTGATTCTCTGATAGAATTCTTTTGTAGTTCCAGCTTGACTCTCAGAGTAATTTGCTCTTTACCCAGTGAAATAAGATTTGAGTCTTTTATGCAGAAATAATCTTCCATAGTGTGTTTTAAAATATTTTTCTCTTTTTAATGCATCTTCTTGTAAGATACATGCTTCATAATAAATCAATTTTAGTGGTCTCCTATTCTTTGTAGATTCTACTCTACCTTTTTTATGCTGCTCAAATCTTAATTTTACATCTTTTGTGTATCCAATATAAAACTTATTATCTTTCTCACTTAGTAGTACATATGTATAAAACATAGAGTAATTGTAAAATTATTTCACTGGGCAAGTAGAAGTAGCAGCTTTTGAAAGTTGGTATTTGAAAACATCATTTTGTTTATCAATAGGTAAAGTTTTCAAAAATTTGAAAGTATTTACAGAAAATTGAATTAATCTTTCGTATAAATCCTTCTTGTAATTCTTCATCCCCTTTTCCTTTTTCCTTTTGCCTTTAATCTTTTGTCTTTTGCTACAGGCTAAGGTAGAAAATATGGGAGGCTATCAAAACCTCCCATATAATTTTGATCAGCATCGTTGAAATTTCGTCTTTTCAGAATTAGTTATCAATCACAGTAGCAAGTGGACTAGCATTGGTTGCAGTAACGGTTAATGTAGCTTTAACTTTACCTGATCCATCCTGTCCTACTTCAGTGCCAAGACCTACAATTTTAATTACAGTTGCGCTGGTACGAGTGAGAGTATAGCCGCCATTATCATTTGAATATAATCCACCTGTTGTGAATCCAATATACTTGCAGAGAGCAGCTAAAGCAAAACCGGGAGTGCCACTGCCGCCACCACCCATACCTGTGGGAGTCTTATAAAACCCCATTGCACTTGAACCAAAGTTCTGCAAGTCACCCAGAACTGCCTGTCGATTTGCATTTTCAGCTTGGGTGCCGAACATTGTAATACCAACAGCAACTGCTACACCTACGATAATTACACTCAATACAACGAGTAGGATTTGTTGTGTTCCCATTGTTTCTCCTTTTTACCCCGTGTCCCGATATATCGGGATTTCACTGGGGTTATTTTATTTTTTGGGACTTTCTGTTTTACCCCGATTTATGAATCGGGAATGAACAATTCTAAATCCGCTGGTTCGCGGATTTTTCACATCTATAATTTAGTAATATATGCAATTTATGTGCCAAAGTTTTAAGTAACTTCTGAAAATACAATTTTTTTCTGTCAACATAAATTTAATTTTTTTAAATTAGCCATATCTGGAAATTATGTAAAAGTCTATTATGACCTTGTTTTGAGACAAAGACTCCATTTTTTTTTTGCAAATATAAGGAGCTGTCAGGGACCATTCCCCGAAGGAAAATAATAATTTTTTAGTAATTTTCATATATTTTTAAGATGAAATTTTGTCATATAATCATTACAAATCAAAAGAATATGTCATAAAAATATGACAGAAAGCCCTTGCGCCTGACCCGTCTGCCCGTCTTGGCTCGGCAAGTCATCCCATTTATCTGGAAACCTAAATGTGCCAAGCCGAGACAGATTCGCCGAGCCTGGCCGCACTAATTTAACTAATTCCAAACGCCAAGCCTAAATTGGGGGTTAAGTGTTGGCTCAATATACATATAGCACGCGACATTCCCACGTCTTGCTGGTGGAGCCGTCCAATTTGTATAACTTGGGTTTTGTCCTTTTTCATTTCCCCAAGCAGCAAATATCATCCGATCGCTGCCCCAACAATGGTAAAGATAATAGAATCCGTTATCATTTTCAAATTTACCATTTGCATCTAATCCCATCCATCTGCCAACAGTTCTATGTGCCGCAGCTGTATTTGCTCCAAAACCGGGGTTACCATTACCTCCACCAGCCATACCAGCTGGTGTTTTATAAAAAGCTAATGCTTGTGCAGTAAAGGTTGCCAAGTCAGCCTTAAGTGCCTCACGATTTGAACTTGCCGATTGTGTGCTGAACATGGTAATACCAACAGCTACTGCTACGCCTACAATTATTACGGCTAAGACAATGAGTAACACCTGTTGTGTTCCCATTTTTTACTCCTTGTCCTCCGTAGCTTCAGCATAGGAGGACTATCTTATTTTTTGGAAACTTTCTGTTTTTACCCGATTCTTCTACTTTGGATGAATTGGGATTGGGAAATTTTTCACTTCTATTTATAACACAATAATATATGCAATTTATGTGCCATAAGTATAAGATATATTTTCCGAAAAAAAACTTTTTTCTGTCAATATAAATTTAATTTTTTTAAATAAGCCATATCTGGAAATTATGTAAAAGTCTATTATGACCTTGTTTTGAGATGAAGACTCCATATTTTGTTTATAAATAAGCACTTGGAATTACGTTATCCAGAAAGGGATAAAAGTATTTTTTAGTAATTTTCATATATTTTTTAGAATGAAATTTTGTCATATAATCATTACAAATCAGAGATTGATGTCATATATTTATGACAGAAAGACCTTGCACTTGGTCGAGACTAATTTAACTAATTTTCAATTGAAATCGTAAATGGTGGGTTTTGTTTTGGTCGAACAGACAAAACGCACGAGACATTCCCACGTCTGTCTGGTGGGGTCGCCCAATGTGAATAACTTGGGTTTTGTCCTTTTACATTTCCCCAACTCCTAATTATCATATTATCGCTACCATGATAATAGTAATAAAAATAGAGTCCATTCTCATTTTCAAACTTACCATCTAGCCCCAATCCTACCCATCTGCAAACAGTTCTTAATGCCTCAGGTTTACTTGCACCAAAACCGGGTTTACCATTACCTCCACCAGCCATACCAGCTGGTGTTTTCCAAAATGCTATTGCTCGTGCAGCAAAGGTCGCCAAGTCAACCTTAAGTGCTTCCCGGTTTGTACTTGTTGATTGTTTACCAAACATGGTAATACCAACAGCTACTGCTACGCCTACAATTATTACAGCTAAGACAATGAGTAACACCTGTTGTGTTCCCATTTTTTACTCCTTGTCCTCCGTAGCTTCAGCATAGGAGGACTATCTTATTTTTTGGAAACTTTCTGTTTTTACCCGATTTATGAATCGGGAATGAACAATTCTAAATCCGTCTATTCGCGGATTTTTCACATCTATAATTTAATAATATATGCAACTTTAGTGCCAAACTTTGAATAACTTCTGAAAATACAATTTTTTTCTTTCAATAATTATTTTAATTTTTTTTAGTAGCCATATTTGGAAATTATGTAGAAGTCTATTATGACCTTGTTTGGAGACAAAGACTCCATTTTTTTTGGCAAATATAAAGGGCTGTCAGGGATTCATCCTTCGCAGTAGCAGTTCTACTGCTACGAAGAATGGACCATTCCCCGAAGGAAAATAATAATTTTTTAGTAATTTTCATATATTTTTAAGATGAAATTTTGTCATATAATCATTACAAATCAGAGATTGATGTCATATATTTATGACATTAATATCCATAGAGAATAGAAACTTGACTTATCCTGTTTCTGCTCATATTTTTAACCCTTGCGAAGGTTGTGACCTTCGCAAGGATATTATAGTCTTGGCTACAGTCAGTCTTGGCTCCCGATTATCGGGAGCATTACAGCCATTAAATTGTGAGATTAACTTTTTCTGGAAATATTGCCGTTAGATTAGAGATGGTATTGCATTTCTGTTCCCGATGTATCGGGAGAACGATTATTAGGCTTCATTATTACTATTTTCAAACTAAAAAATTTACTTATAGAATCAAAATCTTTATCATTATGTAAGAATTCAAAGTCGTTTTCTAATATAACAGATGCAATTAAACAATCAATAGTTTTTCTAATTGTAATACCATTTTTTCTGCAAGTTCTATAAACCTCAATGGCTTTTAAATAAGTTCCTTTATTCCCCATTGGAAAAAAAATGAAATCATCAAGAATTTCTTTTACATCATTGAATTTTTTATCGGTTTTAATTCCTTGTAAAATCTCCACATAAATTATCCCTGGCAATACAATTTGCTTATCTGAACTTAATATCTTTTCTAATAACTTTGTTTTACTATTCTCTTTATTTTTGAAGTAATCAATCCAAACAGAAGTATCTACAACGACCATAACCTACCTTCTCTCATCTCTTCTAAGTTACCGTCCCAATTAACCTTACCTTTCAATTTAAGCAATTTTTGTTTTGCAATTTTTTGTGCTTCAAATTGATGAGTATATTCTTCTTTTTTGAAGATAATAATTTTCAAAATTTCATTTTTACCTATTTTATGCAAAATATTCTTAGGCAAATTTAAATGTTCATCTTCTAATTTTGTTTCAAATTCATAAGCTAACATAACTTTCTCCTACTAATAATTTTTATTGGTTTTCATTATAACCTTAAATGCATTCTAACTAAATAATATATGCAACTTTTGTGGAAAAGTTTTAATTACCTTTTCGAAATAAAACTTTTTTCTGTCAATATAAATTTATTTTCTGTCACGAAATGGTTCGTGACAGCTCTGTAAAAATTATGTAAAAATCTATTATGACCTTGTTTTGAGATGAAGACTCCATATTTTATTTATAAATAGTAACCCTTGCGAAGGTTGTGAACCTTCGCAAGGATATTATTCCTGAAGGAAAATAATAATTTTTTAGTAATTTTCATATATTTTAGAATGATATTTTTTCATAAAAATAGTACAAATCAGAGATGAATGTCATATATTTATGACATTAATATCCATAGAGAATAAATTCTATGAATTTCTCCCGACCTGTCGGGACTAATTTCAAATAAAATGACAAAACCAAAATGTCCAAATATTCGATGTATCCAATCTAAGAAATGGTGATTTGTTGATTTGGAGATTTGGTGATTGTTATTTGAGAGTTACCCCGTCAGATAATATATAATTGATGATAATCCTGATAAATATCGTTATAAATATCCAATTCATCCTTCGTAGTACTACGGAGAACGGACGGGGTTTATTTGTAATTTGTAATTTGTAATTTATTTGTTATTTGCTATTTGTAATTTGGTATTTATACACCATTGTAACTGGGTCTTTTTTTGCTAATCAAGAAAAGTGATATTTTTCATTTTAAAAATAAAAATTATCCGATTATTTTTACTTGACAAGTTTAATATATCCAATTTTTTTGCCTAAAAATAAGTCATCAGTCTCCCGATTCATCGCATAGGCGTAAACTTAAGGAGAATTTGCTGTAAAATAAAGGGGCTAAAGCCCCTAGAGTGGGCTTTATTTATCTATCCCCAGCGCTAAAGCACTGGGCTACTGAACTGGCAGAAAAAAAATCAATAGCCCAGCCATTTATGGCTGGGATCAGATATAAAGGGATAATATTAAGCCTTTTAAGGCTTTCCAAAGAAAATACATCTAAATCTTTTATCGTTAAGTTGACGCCAATCCGATAAATCGGGAGACTGGACCGAGGCGGTAAAATTGTTAAAAAGAAATCTATATTATGAATGTTTGAACCATCTCCAGAATGATGAAGTAACAATTATTACTGGAGCAAGACAGGTAGGTAAAACCACTATCCTTAAGCAAATTGAGAATTATCTAACAGAAAAGGGTTTACCATGTTTTTATATTAATTTGGAAGACCCTGATTTTCTGCAATTACTTAATGACCATCCCAGAAATATATTTAATCTTTTTTCATTACCGAAAAATCAAAAGATATACTTTCTTGTTGATGAGATTCAGTATCTCAATAATTCATCAAATTTTCTAAAATACTTATATGATGAATTCTCAAAAAGGATAAAATTGATTGTAAGTGGTTCATCTGCATTTTATATGGATACAAAATTTAAGGATTCCCTGGCAGGACGAAAGAAGATATTCATCCTATATACTTTGTCTATCGATGAATTCTTACTATTTAACAATAAACCTGATCTGGCAAGATTAATCACTGAAATTCCATATCAATCTTTGACTATTGAAAATATACCTGTCACGGAGCAGCGCGAGATATCTTACTATATTGAACGGTATTTAATATATGGAGGATATCCAAGAGTTGTCCTGGCGTCAACGGACAAGGAGAAAGAGGAACTATTGAATGAATTATTATACTCCTATATCAAAAAAGATATTATGGAATCTGGAATAAAGAATCAGCAAAAAGCTCTGGAATTGCTTAAAATTTTGAGTGACCAGATTAGCAGTTTGTTAAATACAAATACTTTATCTAAACTTCTGAGAGTATCTACAACAGCAATTGATAATTATATTCATACACTAAAAAAGTCTTTCCATATTGCTGCAGTTTCGCCATATTTTACTAATATAAGAAAAGAGATAAAAAAGATGCCTAAAATGTATTTCCTGGATTTGGGTTTGAGAAATGCTTTGATAAGAAATTTTAATTTAATTAATTATCGTCAGGATATTGGAAAATTATATGAAAATTTTATTTTCCGCCAATTCCTTGATAGATTGCCACTGGAACAAATACATTTCTGGCGAACTCAACAGCAAAATGAAGTGGATTTTGTTCTGAATGAAAAGTATGTTTATGAAGTAAAATATAATCTTGCAAATTTTGTTCTCTCCAAGTATAAAAAATTTATTAGTTTATATCCCGGCAAGATGTTTAATGTTGTCTATAGGATAGGCGAGGCAGAAAAATTAGAGAATGTATTTTATAGAAAATTTTGACTTAATAAACCCGAGTCGGGCTTGAAAGAAGCTCGACTCGAGTTTTTACATGTCATAAAAATATGACAGGCAGACCTTACACCTGGCAGGTGAGCTATTTTAAGGTGGTGCAAATACAACAAGATTTCACCTGTATAAATTAATTATCTAGTATAGCGTTTCATTAAAACATAGACATAATTTTATATGAAAATTCCAAATAACAAGCACCAAAAGACAAATAAATATCAAATTTCAATGTCCAAAAAAATCAAACAAAGAAATTCGCAAAAAACGATAAACTGCTTTATTATGTTTAGAATTTGATTTATTGGTAATTGGAATTTATTTGTATTTTATTATTTGTTATTTGAGATTTTATAATCTGATTATTTGTCACTATTTTATTGAAACGATCTACTAGTTTCGAATATCCCAAGTAAATGGATTGTCATTAGCTGGACTAATAAATATATGAACTTCAACTCGCCCGGTTCCAAACCCCCAGGCATTATTATATGTAGGATTTTGACCTTGTTGCGTACCAACACATCCTATTCTTAGTAAAGTTGCGGAGCCATAACCATCCCATATCCTATATCTGCCATTATCATTAGTAAATACACCATTTGCATCAAATCCTATCCATCTGCCCACAGTTCTTAGTGCTTCAGCTCTATTTGCTCCAAAACCAGGACTACCTTTGCCTCCACCAGCCATACCAGCTGGTGCTTTCCAAAATGCTATCGCTTGTGAACCAAATGCCATCAAGTCAGATTTAATTGCTTCCCGGTTTGCACTTGATGATTGTGTGCTGAACATGGTAATACCAACAGCTACTGCTACGCCTACAATTATTACAGCTAAGACAATGAGTAATACTTGTTGTGTTCCCATTTTTTACTCCTTGTCCTCCGTAGCTTCATAGGAGGACTATCTTATTTTCCCTATTCTTTTCTTCCGAACCCAATTTATCCACCTGCTGGCAGAAAGGTAGAGATACATTAAGCTGGTGTATATCCAGCAAGATTCCAACTGTTCTCGGGATTCGCTCCAAAATGCTACTACCAATGCTTTATATTGGTTGGGTGCCTAGCGGGAATACATCCGAGTTTTTACATGTCATAAAAATATGACAGAAAGCCCTTTCACCTGACCGAGACTAATTTAACTAATTCCAAGTGCCCATTCGATTTATGGGGGTAAGTTGGGGAAAAATTTGTATATAGCACGCTACATTCCCACGTCTGGTTGCTCCGGGGTCACTCCAATTTGTATAACTTGGGTTTTGTCCTTTTTCATTTCCCCAAGCTGCTATTATTATGCGATCTTTATCATAAAGATGGTACATATGATAGAATGCGTTATCATTAGTAAATTGACCATTTGCATCTAATCCTAGCCATCTACCAACAGTTCTCTTTGCTTCAGCTGTATTTGCACCAAAACCGGGGCTACCATTACCTCCACCAGCCATACCAGCCGGTGTTTTATAAAAAGCTAATGCTTGTGCAGCAAAGTTTAGCAGGTCAGCCCTAAGTGCCTCCCGATTTGAACTTGCTGATTGTGTGCTGAACATTGTAATACCAACAGCTACTGCTACGCCTACAATTATTACAGCTAAGACAATGAGTAATACTTGTTGTGTTCCCATTTTTTACTCCTTGTCCTCCGTAGCTTCAGCATAGGAGGACTGTCTTATTTTTCTAATGAGCCCGGGATGTACATCCCCGGGCACAGGATATATCCACTTTAACTAATTATAAGTGCCAAGCGTAAATGGGGGGTTAAGTTTTGGACGAACACGCATATAGTACCCGACATTCCCTCGTCTGTCTGATGGGGTACACCAACAAGAATAACTTGGGTTTTGCCCTTTTTCGTTTCCCCAACCTGTTATTAGTATATGATCTCTATCATAACGATAGCTAAGCCAATAGGCTCCGTTATCATTTTCAAACCGACCATCTGACCCAAATCCCATCCATCTGCCGCAAGTTCTCTGTGTCTCACCTAGATTTGCACCAAAGCCGGGGCTACCATTACCTCCACCCGCCATACCAGCTGGTGTTTTATAAAAAGCTATTGCTTGTGCAGCAAATTTTTGCAAATCAGCAATAACTGCATTCCGATTTGCACTTGCCGATTGTGTGCTGAACATGGTAATACCAACAGCTACTGCTACGCCTACAATTATTACAGCTAAGACAATTAGTAACACTTGTTGTGTTCCCATTGTTTACTCCTTGTCCTCCGTAGCTTCAGCATAGGAGGACTGTCTTATTTTTCCCTATGAATCAGGAATTAACTCAAGTTTTCAAAAATCCTACTTTACGTCGTTAGATAAAAAAATTATAAAGTAAGAATTCTTGAAAATTTACAAATTATCTAACGGGGTTTACGGACAAACTCTAATTAATTGTCACAATAGTAATTGGATTGTCAGCAGTTGGGTCAACAGTCATATTGGCTTGAACATAACCTATTCTACCCCCCCAATTCGCACGATTTGGATTTTGTCCTTTTTGGGTGCCCATACCCCAGATTATAAGTCTAGTTGAGGTGCTAGCATTAAGAAAAACATAGCTGCCATTTTCATTGTAATCCCAAAGATAAGCTCCTCCTTTGAAATCCATCCACTTACCGACAGTTGCTCTTCTCAAAGCCACTGAATTACCAAAACCGGGATTACCATTACCGCCACCCGCCATACCAGCTGGTGTTTTCCAGAATGTCATTGCTCGTCTACCAAATTCCTGCAAATCAGCAATAACTGCATTCCGATTTGCACTTGCCGATTGTTTACCAAACATGGTAATACCAACAGCTACTGCTACGCCTACAATTATTACAGCTAAGACAATAAGTAACACCTGTTGTGTTCCCATTTTTTACTCCTTGTCCTCCATAGATTCAGCATAGGAGGACTATCTTATTTTCCCTATTCTTTTCTTCCGAACCCAATTTATCCACCTGCTGGCAGAAAGGTAGAGATACATTAAGCTGGTGCATATCCATCAAGATTCCACCTGTGTAAATTAATTATCTAGTTTCGAATATTCCAGGTAAATGGATCGGCAGCTTCTGGATTAATATATAATATTATTTCAATATATCCTTTTTTTGGTGGTGGTGCATGCCATGTATTCACAAAATTTGGATTTTGTCCCTTTTGTTTTCCAACCCCATAAATTACTGCCCGACTGGTAGTGTTCATAGAAAAAAGATAATTGCCATTATCATTTTTAAGTACTCTATCTGACCCGAAACCACACCACCTGCCAACACCATTAATGATCTGAGCAGCGGTGGTGCCAAAACCAGGACTACCTTTGCCTCCACCAGCCATACCAGCTGGAGCTTTATAAAAAGCTATTGCTTGTGAACCAAATTCCATCAAGTCAGATTTAATTGCTTCCCGGTTTGAACTTGACGATTGTGTACTAAACATAGTAATACCAACAGCTACTGCTACGCCTACGATAATTACGCTCAATACTATGAGTAATACTTGTTGTGTTCCCATTTTTTCTCCTTGTCCTCCGTAGCTTCAGCATAGGAGGACTATCTTATTTTTTCCCCGCCGAACCCGGATGAAATCGGGAGTTGGGGGATATGTTCTACATTGGAGTGATAAACCAGAAATATTCAAGCATACTAAATTAATTATACTTAGTAATAGTAAATTGATTGCTGGTTTCTGGAGTAATTTGGAGATGAATTTGAATCCGTCCAGTTTCACCCCACCAATTCCCCAAATCTGGATTTTGTCCTTGTTCTTTACCAATAGCTCCAATGTTCAGAGTAGTTGCTGAACCATAGCCATTCCATATCCTATAATAGCCATAATCATTGTAAATATATCCATTAGTATCAAATCCTATCCATCTACCAACAGTTCTTATTGCCTCATTTCTATTTGCTCCAAAACCGGGATTACCCTTACCTCCACCAGCCATACTGCCAGGCGTTTTATAGAATGCCAGAGCTTGTGCAGCAATATCCTCCAGACCAGCAGTCATTGCTTCACGATTTGTACTTGAAGATTGTTTGCTGAACATAGTAATACCAACTCCAACAGCGACACCTACGATAATTACGCTCAATACTATGAGTAATATTTGTTGTGTTCCCATTGTTTCTCCTTTAAACCGTGTCCGCGGGAATTATTTTTTTGGGATTTTCTGTTTTACCCCGATTTATGAATCGGGAATGAACAATTCTAAATCCGCTGGTTCGCGGATTTTTCACATCTATAATTTAATAATAAGTGCAATTTATGTGCCAAAGTTTTAAGTAACTTTCCGAAAATTTTTTTTTCTGTCAATAATTATTTTAATTTTTTTAAGTGACCATATTTGGAAATTATGTAAAAGTCTTTTATGACCTTGTTTTGAGATGAAGACCCCATATTTTATTTATAAATAACCACTTGGAATTCCGTTCTCCAGAACGGGATAAAAATATTTTTTAATAATTTTCATATATTTTTTAGAATGGAATTTTGTCATAAAAACATTACAAATCAAAGATAGATGTCATATATTTATGACATTAATATCCATAGAGAATAAATTCTATAATTTCTCCCGACCTGTCGGGACTAATTTCAAATAAAATGACAAAACCAAAATGTCCAAATATTCGATGATCTAATCTAAGAAATGTTGATTTGATATTTGGATTTTTATTTGTAATTTGTGATTTGTAATTTGATATTTATTTGTTATTTGGAATTTGATATTTGAAATTTTATTTGATATTTGCTATTTGTAATTTGAAATTAATTTGCTATTTGCTATTTGTAATTTGGTATTTATACACCATTGTAACTGAATCGCGACGGTTGCAACAACTCTAACTATTATTTTTTCTATACCTGTTAATATCAATCTCGTATTTTTTAAATTTATCATAAATATTTTGTCTTTTTATCTGGGAAATATTTGCAGCTTTAGTAACATCTCCATTACAGTTTTCCATCAATCCTTCAATATAGGATTTCTCGAACTCTTCTTTTGCTTTAGCAAATGGTAGATGCATAAGGTTTTGTGCTGATATATTTTCCGATGAAACTTTCTGTTCATATATATGACTTGGCAAATCCTCTGGAATAATCTTATTATGAGCAGCTAAAGCAACAGCATGCTCAATTGAATTTTTTAATTCTCTAATATTTCCTTTCCATTCACTTGTGGTTAGGATTGACATAACAGGTTCTGAAAATTGTAAATCCTTTTTATCATACTTTTCAGAAAACTCATTAACAAATGCATTTGCAAGCAGTTTAATATCTTCTACTCTTTCTCTAAGGGATGGGATGTGAATATTGATGACATTTAATCTATAGTAAAGGTCTTCACGGAAATTTTCCTTTTTAACTTCATCTTCGATATTTTTATTCGTCGCAGTAATAATTCTTACATCAACTTCAATATCTTTATCTCCTCCAACCTTTCTGATAATACCTTTCTCAAGAGCGCGGAGTAATTTTATTTGAAATGCCTGAGATGTTTCTGTAATTTCATCTAAGAATAAGGTGCCGCCATCTGCTTCCTGAAAATAGCCAATTTTATCGCGAATAGCATCAGTAAATGAACCTTTCTTATGACCAAATAGAATGCTTTCTAAGAGATTTTCAGGCAAACCTCCACAATTTACTGTAACAAATTTTTTATTTTTCCTCTTACTATTTCTATAAATCAAATCTGCAAATAGTTCTTTACCAACACCCGTTTCCCCGGTTATTAGAACAGTAGTATCCAGAGGAGCTATTAGTTTTACTTTTTCCATCACCTTTTGAATAGCAAAACTATTTCCAACAATATTTCTTCTGTCAAATCCTTTTGCTAAAATACCACGTAATCGTTGAATTTCTTCTGCTTGCCATTTAACTTTTAATATTCTCTCAATCATTAACTTAAGAAGGTCAAGGTCTTCTACTGGCTTTTCAATAAATTCCTCAGCTCCTGATTTCATTGCTTCAACTGCCATATTGATTGAAGCTTTGCCACTTATTACAACTACAGCTATTTGAGGCCATTGGGCTTTGATTTTTTTCATAAGTTCAAGCCCATCCTCACCTGGCATTACAAGATCAGTCAATACGATATGATAAGTGCCTTTTCTTAGCTTTTCAAGAGCTAAAGCTGCAGAATTTACTGTTTCTATTTCGTATTTATCTTCTAATTGACGGCGAAAAATATCCAGAGTATCCTGCTCATCATCAATAATAAGTATCCTTGCATTTCTTTTTAAAAAATCTGTCTGCATTACTTGATTTGCCATTTTTGTTCCTTTTTTGAGAACCGTTACCTGTTTGCCTTTGATGGGAAACGGTTCGAATTTATGAGTCTGTTGATTAATCCAATCTCCAAATCTCCAAATCTCTAAATCACCAAATCTCCAAATCATTAAATCAACAAAGTCATCTGATTATCATAATAAATAAATTATTCATTAGTTGGAAAGAATAGTGTAATTGTACTTCCTTTTCCCACTTTAGATTTCACGGTAATGCGACCATCATATCTTTCAGCCACGCTTTTACTAATTGCTAATCCAAGACCAAACCCACCACCATCTTTTTGAATTTTTGTTGTATAATAAGGCTCAAATATTTTTCCGATATCCTTATTCTTTATTCCTTCACCTGTATCTTGTACTTCAATTGCAATCGTATTATTTGTTTGATAAGTTCTAACTAAAATATATTTTTCAATGCTATTTTTTAAAGATTCAATTGCATTGTTCAATATGTTGACAAAGCTTTGACTGACATCACTATATACTGCTTTAACTTCTGGGAGGTCTTTAAATAAACTTGTTTCCAACATTATTTGATGCTTAAAGAATAGATTATGTTTACAAAGTTCCAGTTCTTGCTTAATAAGTTCATTTATATTTATTGGCACCATTGTAGAGATACCATCCTTTTTGACCTTTTTTAAAAGTACTTTAACAGAATGTGAAATAATTTTACTGGATTCTAAGATTTTATCAATATCTTCGTTATTACCCAATTCCTTTTTTATTAACTGTGCATAACCTAAAATGGAATTTAAAGGAGAGTTTATATTATGCACAATTCCTTCAACCCTTCTTCCAATTTCAGCTAATTTATTACTTTTTATAAGTTCTAATTCCAAAGCCTGTCGAGCTTTTCTTTCTTTTACTTCTTTTGTAATGTCTGTAATACTGCCTACTAATCTTAATCCAGCTTCATTCTTAACAGTTCTGATATTTAGTATTACATACTTTTTTTGATTGAGTAAATCTAATTCAAGAACAGGTATGGTTATACTGTGTTCCTTTACCTTCTGCAAATATAATTCATCTAATTTAATAAATTCACTTATGTTTTTATTAATAACTTCTTTGTTAGTTTTGAGTTCAAAAATACGAACAAAACTTGGATTACATAGAATAATATTAAATTCAGCATCCATCCAAAAAATGCCAGTGTCAAGGTTATCTGTTATCACTTTATATTCCTGCTGAGCTCTGCTAAATTCTGCCAAATCTCTGTTCATTGCATTAAATGTTTCCACTACATCACCAAGTTTGCCCCCGTATTTTTCTAATATCGGTTCAAATTTTGAAGGATTTTTGCCAATCTCTTGCATCTTTTCACTTACTCTATTAATGGGTTGCATAATGGTTTTGCTAAACCACAAACCTAACATAATGACTGCGATTAGTGTGACAGCCAATAATACCAATAAAAAGACCAATTGATTAATCTGATGGTTTATAATATACCACTCCAAACCAAGCAAAACGAGGGCGAGGATAAAGGTAATCGTAAAAAAGAGTATAAAGATTCGCCTTTCTAACGCAGCTTTATTTTTTTTCATTCCTACTCCTAAATTTTATTTATCAATTTCAATTTTATAATTAGAAGTTGATTATTAAAAATAATAATAGATACTAACAAGTTAAGTGCAGAGCTGCAATTATATTTTTATTAGATTGAGATAAACCATTAAATTTCTTAACAGCATTTGAGGTATTTTCAATTATCAATTTAATCTTGTTATTTTTGCAATAATCAATCACATCTTTTTCTGCTTTCATTAAACCAAATTTTCCAGTTCCAATTATTAAAATGTCTGGCTTATTATCAATCAGTTCTGAAATATCTTCAAGGATTAGAAGATGTGAACTGTTACGCCACCAGTCACTTTTAATAGAATCTGGCATGATAATTACATCATTAGTGTAAACTTTTCCATTAATATTAATTTTACCGAAATTATAATAATTTATTGTCATAATTTTATGACAGTTTTTAATATTAGTTTTTATTGTCAAGAAAATTTATGCAAAATTTGACAACTTAGTATTCAAATAAAAAACATCTAAAAAAAGAATATTTTAAATACTTATATAGTTAAAGCTCTTATAGAGACAATAGGAGATTTTATGGACATCAAATCTGTTAAGTTGGAATTTCCGGAAGGATATAATATAATTCTTGGTCAAACTCATTTTATAAAAACAGTGGAAGATATTTATGAAATAATGGTAACAAGTGTTCCGGGAATAAAGTTTGGGTTTGCTTTTTGTGAGGCATCTGAACTGTGCCTTATTAGAAAAGACGGCACAGACGAGGAATTAATCAATATCGCAGTGAAAAATATGGAAAATCTTGCAGCTGGTCATTCATTTATTATTATCTTAAAAGATACCTTTCCTATTAATGTGCTTAATAATCTCAAAAATTGTTCTGAAGTTGTGAATATTTTTTGTGCTACTGCAAATCCTGTTGAAGTCATTATTGCGAAAACTGAGCAGGGGTGTGGTATTCTTGGTGTTATTGATGGTTTCTCACCAAAAGGTGTTGAAGGTGAAGAAGATATCAAAAAGAGAAAAGAATTTCTACGCACAATTGGATATAAAAGATAATGCGACTTTTTTTGGCACTTGACTTTCCGGGAAGTATAAAACAAAAACTTGAGCAAAATATTAATATCTTGAGAGCGGATATTCCTAAAGGTGTAAAATGGGTTGAAACGGAAAATCTTCATGTTACTTTCAGATTTTTAGGTGAGAGCGATCCAATAATTTTGGATGACTTAAATAGTCAAATTGAAAATGTAACAAAGAATTATCATCGTTTTTCAATTACTTTTAGTAATATTGAAGTAGTTCCAAACTTTTATCGCCCAAGAATTATCTGGTATAATATGATCGATGAAACTGGTATTTCACAAAAAGTATTTCATGATGTTGAAATGAGATTAGTTAATTTTGGTTTCAAAAAGGAGACTCGTCCTTTTAAATTACACACCACTCTTGGTCGGGTAAAATATGTCAAAAAGTTGGATTGGGAAGCAATTCTTAAAAAAGTAAAGCCTTTTCATGAAACTATTATTTGTAAGGAGTTAACCCTTTTTAAAAGTCAGTTGACAAGTTCAGGACCGATTTACTCAATTGTAAAAAAATATAATTTTAAGCAGACAAATATAAAATAAAAAAAGAATGAGATATGCGAAATAGAAAAATTTCAAGAATATTGAAGCAAAACTTAAGAATTAAATTTTTCAACTCAACCCCTAAACCCCCCGATACAAATCGGGACAAAGAGAATGGGAACTTGGAGTCATCCCTCTCTTTGAAGAGAGGGACCGAGGGTGAGTTAGAAATACAATTTTGCATATCTCATAAAATAAAAATTAAATATTGGAGGTAATACAATGAAAGATAAAAAATTCGATGAATCCTTAAATACTGCTATGGGTCAAATCAGAAAAAGATATGGCGAAGGGTCTATTATGCGTCTGGGAGATAATGCACTGGTAGAGATTGGTTCTATTCCAACAGGTGCGATAAATTTGGATGCAGCTTTGGGAATAGGAGGAATTCCACGAGGAAGAGTTACTGAAATTTATGGCGAAGAAGCATCTGGGAAAACAACTCTTGCCTTACATATTGCTGCTGAAGCTCAGAAGAAAGATGGTATTATTGCTTTTATTGATGCAGAACATGCATTAGACCCAATATATGCACGGAAATTAGGCATTAATACTGATGAGATGCTAATTTCCCAACCTGATACTGGAGAACAAGCTCTGGAGATTGCCGAAACTTTAATTCGCAGTAATGCTGTGGATCTGATAATTATAGATTCAGTTGCTGCCCTTGTTCCACAAGCAGAAATTGAAGGTAGTATGGGAGATTCTCATATGGGATTGCAAGCCCGTTTAATGTCACAAGCATTAAGGAAACTTACTGGCGTAATCAACAAATCCAATTGCTCTCTCTTATTTATTAACCAGACCAGAATGAAAATCGGTGTAGCACCTTATATGAATCCTCGAACCACTACCGGAGGTGTAGCATTAAAATTCTATTCCACAGTTCGTATTGAAGTCAAAAGAGGTCCGAGTATAAAATCCGGAACCGCCGGAGATAATGTAATTGGAAATGTAATCTGGGCAAAGATTGTGAAAAATAAGTTAGCTCCACCATTTAAATCCGCACAGTTTGACCTTATCTATGGTCAAGGAATCTCACATCAAGGGATTCTAATTGATGAAGGTATTAAACACAAAATAGTTCAGAAACGAGGTTCCTGGCTTTCTTATGGACAATTGCAATTAGGTCAGGGCAAAGAGCAAGCAATAAAATTGCTAAGTGATAATCAAAAGATAAGATATGAAATAGAAAAGAAAGTAAGAGAGGCACTAAAACTACCTGAGCTCAAAACTGATGAAAATAACAAAGATAAAAAAGCAAAAGAATCACAGAAAGTATAATATCTTTGTTGATGGAAAATACATTTTCTCCATTTCTTCAAATACACTCACCAAATTTGATCTTTCAGAAGGACAAGAATTTGACTCAAAAGATTTTTCAGAATTAGTAAAGAATATTGCTTTATTTGAGTGTGAAAGTGCTCTTATCAATTTTTTGCAATATAGAATGCGTTCTGAAATGGAGATTATTTCTAAGTTAAAAACAAAAGGGTGTAAACCTGAGATTATTTCTGAACTAATTAATAAATATAAAAATCTTGGTTATGTAAATGATACTGTTTTTGTAGAAAGTTATTTGCTTGACCTTATTTCACATCATCCACAAAGTAAATATTCAATCATAAATAAGTTAATAACAAAAGGGATAAATCAAGAACTTATTAATGAAGTAATTGATAAGCATTTAACTTATGAAAAAGAAAAGGAGATAGCTGAAAGAAGTCTAAATAGTCAAAGATATAGATTTGAGAAGTTATCTCCTGCAGAAAGAAAAAATAAAGCTCTTGCTTTTTTGCAGAGGAAGGGGTTTTCTTCTAAAATTGCTTTTGAAGTGATTAGAGACTTTCCACCACCGTCAGGGAGTGGTCCCTGACGGCTCCTTTTACCGTCCATAGAGTCGTCACGGACCATTCCGTGACGAAAACCCACCTTTTTTAACTATTCCTATTCTGGATAGGCTGCACTGTGATAAGAAATATCCCTACTCCTCACTTTCGCGAATTACCTTTATAGCGTCAATTTTTATAGTGCGATATGCTGGAATTATAGTCGTAAGAAGACTGATAACAAGGGAAACAACTGCGACAATAATTAAGTCTAAAATTTCTATCTTCACAGGAACAGACTGGAATGGCATACCTGTAATTGGGATTTTTATAAAATGCCATTTAATCTGAGCGAATAACAAACCAAGAGAAATAATAAATCCTGATAAAATTCCTATTATGCCAATTAAAAAGCCATTTAATACAAAAATTTTCACTACATCATTTGCAGTTGCTCCAAATGATTTCAAAATACCAATATCAGCCTTTTTTTGAGATACCATTTTTAGGTAGTTACCAATCATATTAAAAGCTGCAATTAGGAATATAAGCACAAGCACAAAGAACATTACCTTTTTTTCAAACTTTATTGCAGCAAATAAATGCTTTTCAAATTGGGTCCAATCCTGAACTTCAAATTCTTCTCCTAACTTTTTACTAAGTTTTCTTGCAATTCTCAAAGATTTCTTTGGAGATTCTGTCATTACCTCAAAGAAAGAAATTGAGTTTTTCATATTCGTAAATTGCTGTAGAGTTTCCAAATCTGTAAACGAATACTTCATATCATATTCAGGAATTCCAGTGTAAAACAATCCTACCACCTTCAGATTTTTACTTTTGGGCATAAGTCCAAAAGGTGTGGGTTGGTCAGCGATAGGGGAGGTCAGTGTTACATTATCTCCCCAATTTGCACGGAGTTGTGCAGCCATATCAGAACCTAAAAGAATGCCATCTTTTAAATCTTCTGAAGTTGGTGAACCAATGTAAATATTTCTTAATAGAAGTGTCGCTTGTAAGTGTCTATCCAACTGGATGCCCTGACAAATTGTACCGCAAACATTTTGTTTATTCAAAAGCATAAGTTCTGCCTGACATACAGGGCTTATTCCTTCTATTTTTTCAGAAGAAATTTTTGGGATTATGGCTTCCCAATTTTTTATTGGGGAGTAATCCTTACCAAAAATTTTTATTTCTGAATGAAGTCCTATAATTCTGTGTGTGATATCTTCTTCGAGTCCGTTCATAACTGACATTACGACAATAAGAGCAAACACTCCAAGAAAAATTCCAACAATGGAAATTAAATTCCCAAGAGCAAATCCTTTATGATGCTCAGATTTTAAATATTTATGTGCAAGTCTAAAATAATACATAAAATTCTAATTATTAACAAACGAATATAGAATTAATTATTCAAGTTTTGCAGGAGTGAAAATTATTAAATAAGTCATATTTATCTTCTTAAAATACCTACCGCACAATTTGAGTAAGGTTAAATTAATTTCAAAGTCATAATTTCTAATGACAAATAAAATGTCAAAACCTAAATGTCAAACTCATTTGTTCTGCTTTGATTTAATGATAATTGATGAGAAAATTAAATTTAATTCATTATCTTCTACGAAATATTTTTCTTTATCTTTTTCCCGACAAGTCGGGACTAAAGGCATATAAATCGAATTTCTTTTTATTTGCCATTTGTCATTTGAAATTTCATTAGAAATTAGAGATTTGTAATTAGTTATTCAAGTTCAATAAAAGTAGGACTTACTGAATAAATCATAATTAACCTTTTATAATATCTCATGCGAAACTTGAGTTAATTATACTTTTTAAGTGATTAGATAAAGCACATAATAGATAAGCTGTGCTCCGAATAGGACGAGAACCGCTCCACAAACTATCTGAAAGGTTTTAAGAAGTTTCTCTCTCCTGCGGAGTTTTTCTGGAACAATACCCATTAAACTCCCCAAAACTATAGGAGCAACTGCTGTCCCAATTGCAAATAAGGAAGCATACAATATACCAGTTAAGACAGAATTTTCTGCCACACAGGCAATATAAGTGAGGATTGCTACATAGGGAACGCATGGAGCAATGCCCATTAAAAAACCAAACAGAAACATACTTGTAGTGCCTTTGTCTAATATCCTTTTTCCAATATGTAGATTGAAACCCTTGCCTAAAATTATAAGGATTCCTATTATTATCATAAAGAGTCCTGGAATTAAATAGAGCCAACCTGACTTTTGTGGTGGGAAAAATCTGTTAATAGAACTAAAAGCTATAGTTGCGATTCCACCTAAAATAGCAAGTGCTAAAAGTCTGCCTACTGAAAATAGCAATCCTACTTTCAAGCCATCTTTCCATCTTTTCTTCGCTCCTCCAATATATGGCAAAAGCAATGGAGCAGTATAAGCAAGGCAAGGACCCCAACCCATAGTAAATCCAGCAGCAAGTAATTTTACCCCATTAGATAATAAACTCTCATACATCTTCTTAATTTCCTCTTTACTGGTAAACAAAATCTAAGATTTTTATATCAACTACCGATATTTATCTAACGGGGTGACACAGTTAGAAAGCATCTTTTATTTTGATTTTTTTTCCTGCACCTACAAGAGTAAAATCTTTGCCATAGACTTTCTTAAACTCTTTCCTAGCAAGATCGCCTGAGCAATGGCAGGGAGCCACTTTCTCAACCCCTTCTTTTCTAACCCCATTAATGATTCCTTTTATCTGCCAGGCATTCATCCAGCATAAATGAAAACCACCTAATACTAAATATGTTTCTGTCTTAAGCATTTTTTTTGCTTTTTTAACTATATCTACAACTCCAGGATGGGCACAACCTGTAATTATTACTAACCCCTTAGATGTTTTTATTATAAGGGATTGCTCCTTTATCCAAAATCCAAGTTCTCCTGTGGAATAGGCATTCTTGCAGATTTCCATTGATTTATGAACTTCAATTAATCTGGCACCGGCATTTTTTACTTCATCTTTTACACTTTGAGGTAGGGACCTCGGCATATAAACAGCAACATCAGGATTTTTTACTAAGAAATCGGGAAGCCCACCAATATGGTCATAATGAATATGGGAAAGAAGTATTACATCTACCGTGTCTGGGTCAATTTTGAGTTTTTTCATATTTTTAAGGAGAACAGAGCCTTCACCCCCTACATCAAAAAGAATAGTTTTTTCAAGACCTTCTACCAAGCAGGAAAAACCCCATCTTGTTTCCAGTTCTTTATTGTAGGAATTATTATCATAGACTATAGTAAGAGTCAGGTCCTTTGCAACTGCCAAAGGTGTAAACAATACTGTAAGCCCTATTAGAAATATTAAACAGAATTTTGGTATTAGTATAAACCCTAACTTTTTCCCCCAGACTTTTTTATGAATCATAAGACCAGGAAGTTTGGATTAGTTGTTTAAGTTTATTCATATACTTTAACTCTTTAATAAAATGTTGCATACGAGATATGCAAAATAATTAATTTTCATCTGAAAATCCTTTCGCCACAAAGGTTCATCCTTCGCAGTAGCAGTCCTACTGCTACGGAGAATGGAC
>JAGMCF010000218.1 GCA_023129415.1 Candidatus Cloacimonadota bacterium | reverse complement strand
GTAAAAGCACAAGCAACTCCAGAAGAATTAATTCCTTATCTTTCTTCTGATCTTCAAAAATTAGTAACAGAAGATTTAAAATTAAAAGGAGAAGAGGTAGTAACTCCTGAAAGATATGTAGGTATGGTTGAAAAAAGAGAACAAGCTGAAAATCCAAACACTCCTCCTGAAACATTAGCTGAATTAGCAAAAGGTGAAGAATTTCGTTGGGAAGTAGCAGGAAATCCTTCAACTCCTTCTGAAACATTAGCTGAATTAGTAAAAACTGAAGAAGAGTCTATTCGTTATAGAATTGCTGATAATCCAAACACTTCTCCAGAAACATTAGCTGAATTAGCAAAAGATGAAAATAGATATGTTCGTTATAGAGCAAAAGAAAATCCAAACACTCCTTTAGAAATAAAAGAACAATTAAAACAAACTGTTAGTTTAAGTATGAGAAAAAAAGCTCAAATTGTATATGATGACAAAGGAAGAAAATTTGAGGTAAGTTTGTAATGATTAGTGAAACAAAACATAGATTACAACATTGTTGGCCAGAAGCACGTGTTTATTTTTTAGATCCAAAATGGACTGGTTCTGGTAAGTTAAGAGAAGGCAAACATATTGTTGCACCTGATATAAATGATATTATTAATATTAATGTTAGCTTAAATATTACTTCACAGCCAGGAACTTTTACTATTACTCTTAATAATAAAAATGAACGTTATTTTATACAAGATGATCTTGAGCGTGAAGTTGAGAATTTAAATGAACCTCCTTTAGACTTACGAGAACCTGCAGATCGATCAAAAGAGAAAAATGTATATCCATATAAGAATGTATTAGATTGGTTAAATCATGAAGAATTTAAACGTGTGTTTGAGGTTCCTGGTGAAGGTATTTATAGACTTGAAAGATATCAAAATAAAAAAGACGGTGATATTGGTTATTGGAAAAGAGCACAAGATAAAGAATTTTTAGACGAACATGCAAAGGAGAATTTTGATCTAGTAGATGAATTTGTAAAGTTATCTGGAAAAGATCTTGAGAATGTTGTAAGTGGTTCTTCTCCTAATTTACATTTATATGAGAAACATGGCGGAATGGTTGAACAAGGAAGATGTATTTTTAAACCTATGGATCGTGTTGTAATTTTGTTTTCAAGAAGATTTGAAAAAGTTCCATATGATTTTATTGTTGCTTTTTCTGGAATTGTAAATACTGTTACTGATGATTATACTGAAAATTTTTCAAGGTTAACGATTTCTGGTGAGGATGTTACAAAATGGATGAAAGTAACTTGGGCTAATGTAAATCCTTCTCTTTTTACTGGGAGAATGCCAGATGCTGGTCCTCATACTATGAGATCATGGTCGAAGAGATTTACCAATATGGAGCCTTGGGAAATTATACGACTTTTGATTTTAGGGGGGAATGATAAAGATGGAGTACCTGTTCGAGGTGTTGGAGAATTTGTTTATGACCCTACATTAGGACCAGAATCACGATTAGTTGATTTAAAAGGAACAAAAGAAACACTTCATCCTGGTACTTTTGATTATCCTGAGAATTATTTAAAAAATGGTGATTTGAATAGTTTAGAGAATATAGCAAAAGCTGCTAAATCATATGATAAAGGAATTATTGAAAGAGATGATGTATCTGATTTAGACAGATTATTTCAAAAATCAAGACTTCATCTCCAAATTCCTATTGAACAAACTCAATATAATGATTTAGGAGAGAAAGTAAAAACCCCATATAAAAAATTTGTAAAAGAAACTTATGATAATTTTGATAATGAATATAGAACACATTTAGATATTATTTATGAATTAGCAAAAACTACTTATTTTGAATTTTATGCAGATCAGAATGGTGATATACGATATCATCAACCAAGGTTTGATAATCATCATATTTTGACAGCGGATATACCTGAGGTTTATATTTTACACAATGATGACATAGTTAGTCATAATCTTACAGAGAGTGATGAACCTGTTATTACTTCAATTTTAGTTACTGGACAACAGGATTATATTGAAGGTGATCAATATATATTAAATCTTGTAAATTTTTATGAAGACAAAAGCCTTATTTTAAAGTATGGTAGAAGAATGCTCACAGTAAGTCATCCCTTTGTAAGAACTTCTGAAGATTGTTATTATTACGCGCAATCATTATTATATAGGATATTAGCTGAAAGGCGAACAGGATCTATTACTATTACCGGAAGACCTGAGATAAAAATGGCTATGCCAGTATATATTCCATTTCGGAATATGATATATTATGTAAATTCAGTTTCACATAGTTTTTCTTTTGGTGAAAGTTTTACTACTACATTGGGTTTAACTTATGGAAGAAAACCTTGGGAACCTCTTCCAGAACTTTTGACTTATGTTGCTCATCCTTCGGTTGATGGCGAAGTTGGTGAAGGAAATGTTTCAAAAGAAACTACAACAGTTCACGAAAAAGTTGACTCACAATGGAGTAAAGGAGGACCTCTTTATTGGCCTTTTAAAGCATATGAATATGTTGTTGAAGCTGGATATGGTCAAAAAACAAGAAGTGGAAATAAAGGAGCAACAATAACGACATTTCCTAGAGGAATAGATTTAAAACTTGCTGATATGACATTTGCGATGGTTTATGCAACGCACGCAGGTAAAGTAAAAGAATGTGATATAAATTATGTAGTTGTAGAATCTTCAGGCGGTGATTATGAAACTCACTATTATGGGTTAGCTATGTCTTTAAATGTAAATTCTGGAGATACAATTAATGAGGGTCAAGAAATTGGAGCAATTTCTACTAAAACATTGCGTTATTGTTTGAAAAGAAAAAATGAAGGTTTTGTAAATCCTGAAAAATATACTAAATCTAAATTAACTGTAAGAGGTGGTGGAGCTAAATCGTGAGACCATATTTTAGAGGAGAAAGACCGTTCGGTGGACATATATTATCTTCTATACCGTTTCATAGGCTCGCTGTTATAACAGATGTTAATGCAACAAAGGGAACGGTTAATATAAAATGGTTAGATCATCCAAGTGGTAGAGAAGATATAGTTATAAGTCAATCTGCTTTCGGTTCATTGGAATTTCCTGTTCCAGGCGCGGTTGTACTTATTGCTATGCAAGAAGGCGACATTCCCGAGATTGATAGATACATGTCTGTAGGATATATGAAACAAGTTCAGGTTGGAGAAGCAAAACAAATATATCCAGGTGAGAAACTCTGGAGGAGTTATGTAGGTTCAGATGTTGGAAAAGATGAAGGGCATTTTCCTACACCAGTTCCGACTGGGTCTGAAATATATATGACGAAATCGGGCAAAATTATATTGCGTGATGGAACTGGAGATTGGTGGGAACTTGATCCAACTGATAATATAATTCATCAAAATAGTATGGTTTATCAATGTACTACTGAAGCAGGAATTCTTGATTTTGGTTTAGTAAAAAGAGAGATGCCTACATATCCTGATCCTGCAGAGAATTCAGAAATGGTTTTAGTTACTAGAAATAATACTTCTATTTTAAATGGAGGACAAGCTTTTACAGAGTTTAGAATAAGAGTTTTAGAAACAGCAGATGTTGACCCTACTACAGCACCTGAAGTAGATGATCCTTTTGTTGAAGTTATTTTAGGCACAAAAATTAAAAGAGAAGGTTCGGGATTAAATACTACATATTCACCAGAAGAAACTACAAGTGTTCATGCAGAGTCAGGAAAAGAAATATGTATTCAAATAAGAACAAAAGGTACTGTTGGTTTTGAATTTACTGTGGATAAGGAAGGAAATGTTACTATGAGAGTGGCAGATGATAAAAAACTGAAAATTAAATGTGATGATATAGAGCTTGGTGGTGGTGGGGATGAAAAAACTGTGGTGCTTTCTGATTTTATAACTACATATAATGGGCATACTCATACTGGAGCTGGAGTTGGACCGGTAGATCCAGCACACATGTCTACAGGAGAAACATCTGAGAAAGTTAAATTGGAATGATAGGAAAAACATATGTTTATAAAAGGGTATAAACAAACTGAAGAACATAAAAGAAAAATAGGTATTGCAAATAAAGGTAAAAAATTAGGACCTCAATCTGAAGAGCATAGAAAGAAAATAGGTGAGGCTGTTAAAATTTTTACAAAAAAACAAGAATTACAAATTTGCAATGAATATTTTTCTGAAAAAAAACCAAATACTTATATTTTAGCTAAAAGATGGGGTTGTGTTTTTTCGACTATTGGTTTTATTATTAAAAGAAATGGTTATAAATTAAGAACAAAAAGTGAAGCGTTCAAAATTAGTAAAGCAAAACATACTCCAGAAGCTATTCAACGATCACTAAAAAATGGTCATGGTACTAATTGTTATTACAATAATGAATTTTTTCCTTCTTTACAAGAAAGAGATTGTTATATAAAATTGAAAAAATTAGGATTTAAAGTTAAACATAATTTTGAAAAAAGATTTGATTTTTTAATAAATGATAAAATTGTTTTAGAATATCATCCATGTAATTTTGGGTTAGATAAAAGAACTGCAAAACAATATTATACAAAAAGAAGAAAATTATTGAACGAATATGGATATAAAGATTTAAAATTGGTTGTTATAAAAGATTTAAAAGAAATTGAAAATAAATTAGGAAATAAGAGGTAATTTAAAATGATTGATTCTTTAACTCAAGATTTAATTGATGAACTTTATAAAAAAACTGGATTCTCTACTTGTTTTATTACATCCCTTTTAGCTTTAACGCATCCCGCTAGGACTGCATTGAAAACTTTTTTGCAGCAACAAAGAAGTTTGTTGGAATTAAAGATAAATAAATTAGCTTTCCAAATACAACGAAATAATATGCTTTCTGATAAGTTTAATGATTTATTTTCTGTAGTTAGTAGAAAATTAAATTCAGTAAAAAATATAATTAATGTAACCCACTTCGGAGATATAGTACAGAATTGTCCTGAACTTCAAAAGTTGTTGCAAAGTATGGTTAAAGGCGCCGGTGTTCCTGGATTGCGAATTGAAGGTTTTAGTGATGTGGAAAATATTTTGCAAGAGATAAATTATCGACTGCAAAGTGCAAATGCTGCGTTGGATATTGCTACGAGGGCCAGGGATCAGTTGAATAATAGGCTTGAAAAAATTGATCTTTGGATAAACTTATTAAATTTGATGTAAAAATATGACTACTTATTATATAAGAAAACCTCCAAATGGGAATGATGGAAACGATGGACTGTCAAAGGACACAGCTTGGGCTACTCTTTCTAAAGCTAATGATACTTTAAATCATGGAGATACTCTTATTATTGGCGGAGGAGATTATACAGAAGAAAGTTTAAGTAGTGGAAAACGTAATTTAACTGTTATAGGAGATTATGATGGATCTTTGACTGGGGATAGTGGTTGGGTGAAGATGCTCTTCCTTAATTTAATAGGATATAATAATAGTGAAGATACATTTATTACTGTGAGGTGGATTTGGACAGTTGGATATGTAGCGAATGAAAATATAATAGGAAGTATGTTTGCTGTTGGTCCTGGAAAAGAAACTCAAACTATTGAGCATTTAGTAGTAGAAAATCAAAGTCAAAGAACAATTGTGTATGGTTGTGGAGCTGTAGCTAAAGGTTTTGTAACACTTAATACTTGTTGGTTTCATGGAGAAGTTAGGAGTAGAAGTGGACGTATTTATGTAAAAAGTTGTACCTTTACTTGTGATTTGTTAAATTCTTCAGGTTGTCATTATTTTGGAGGCGAGGGTGGGGTAGATTTTATTATTAAAATTAAAAATTGTATTTTTAAAGCAACTGATAGTAATTCAAATTATGCGATGATAAGCTTTGGAGGCGTTGATATTGACGAGAGCACAATTGATATAGATTATAATGATTATTATGTACCTAATGGAGCTGCAATTGTTTATTCACAAGGGAATTATTATCATACTATCCAAGAATGGCAAAATGGTGTAGATTTTGATTGGTCTAATGAGAACCAAAATTCAATAGAAATAAATCCTAATTTTAAAGATGATGGATATCATTTAGAAGAGAATTCACCTTGTATTGATGTAGGAATTGCTTATGGATTAAATAGAGATATTGATAATGAGCCAAGACCAAATAGTTTTGCATATGATATTGGATGCGATGAATGGTGGCCTGCTACTTCAGAAGACAATTTTGAATTTGAACCTTCACGTAAAGGGCCAATTTTAATACGAAATACTCCTTATAGAGAACCTCAATTGAAATGGCCTTGTACACATTATCTTAGTGGAATCCAATATACTTTATATACTTGTCCTAGATGTTTAGGAAAAGGCTATTATTATGATATAAAATTTGATGCTGGTGGATTAGTTCCTCAAGTGTGGGATGAAACAAAATTACAACAAGAATTAGAGAAAATTACTTTAACAGAATATAATCCATTTCATCCTGAATATGGTGCAGGACTTAAAAAACGTGTAGGTCAAGTAGGTGTAGATGAATTAAAAGCAATAATTAAATCTGATTTAGTTGATGCCGTTTACAATTTAATGAAATATCAAAAAGCTGAAGCTAATAAAGGTGTGCAGAATGGAAATTTTTCCCCTAAAGAATTAATTGACAAGATTGATAAAATAGAAATTACAGAACTTTCGGCTACAGAATTAAATTTTGCTGTTTATGTGGTTACGGTTGAAGGAAAAGAATTAGAAATTACTGGAAAAATATTGGTGTAGAGGTAAAATGGGAAAATTAACGCCTATTGAAGGTTTATATATAGATGATGACTCTGCTAATCCATCAGGTAGTACATTAAATTCTAATGGTAACATTGGAAATGCATTTATAAATGGTGTTGTGACTGATAAAGCTTGGGATAAAGATGGTGGGGATGATTATAGAGCTAGTAAATGGGCAGTTGGAGTAGATTTAGGTGTTGTAAGAGAAGTTATAGAGATGCGATTGTATGACGTATCTGTTGGAGATGGTATAGGTTGGCTTGGTCATAATAATCAATTAACCATTTATAAAAGTAATGATAATATTAGTTGGACAGCTATTGAAAATTGGAACCCAGTAACAAGGACGAATGAAGGTGATCATCACCGAATTATTTGTACTTTATCGACTCCAACTACTGCAAGATATTGGAAGCTTTATTCTAATGATGATGGGCTTGCTACTGCTGGTGGAGAGCAGCTTAAACTTGGAGAAGTTGAAGCTTGGGGATATATAGAACAACAGACTATATTATCAGACGCTCATATAAAAGGAACTACTCAACAAACTATATTATCTGATGCATATATTTTCTTTGAAACATTTCAACAAACTATACTATCTGATGCTAATGTAGAAGGTTCTGTTCAACAAACTATATTATCTGATGCAAATGTAGTTGGAGAAAATCAACAATTAATTACTTCAGATGCTTATATAATTCCAGCAACATCATCTGATCCATTTTCGTTTGAATCTGTGCCTACGTATACATCTTTTAGTTTGAAAACAAAGGATGAATCTAAAATAACATTACTTGATGTTAAATTAAAGCATACTTGTGATCATAATTTACCTAGTGGTAAATATACTTTAAATAATTGTCCTCGGTGTTTAGGAAAAGGTTATTATTTTGATATAAAATTTAGTCCAAGAGGAGATGTTTTAATTGTGAGTGAGATAGAAAAACTTTTACAGGAATTAGTAAAAATTACATTAACATCTAAAGGTGGAAACTTTTTTCACGATGAATATGGATCTTATGTATCTGATAGTATAGGGATGGTACAATCTAAAAATTTCCGCGAAGCGAGATTGAAACAATCTATTATAGATGCTGTTTTACGTTTACGTTATTTACAAAGAGATGGAATTGAAAAAGGTTATAGATTTTCTTTAAAAGAATTAATTGATAAAATATCGAAAATTGAAATATATGAAATTGAAAATAATCCTACACAATTAGGTTTTAAAGTAACCGTACAAACTGTAGAAGGAATGACTGCGATATTACAAGGAAGTGTTACGTTATAAAAAGGAGTGAAATATTATGGCGCGTAAAAGTTTTTCGAATATAGTTCAGAGTATGATTAACTTTTTGAAAAGATTACATCCAAGTGTTGATACAAAAGAAGGAACTTTCACAAGAGATGTTATAATTGATCCGGTTGCAAATGAATTAGATAATTTTTATGCGGAAGCAGATGTAATTTCAAAAGCACAATCTCCTGATTTAGCATCTGTTGATGATTTAGTAAAACTTGCAGAGAATCTTCAACTTGTGAGAAAAGCAGCTGTTCGAGCAACTGGAACAGTGACTTTTTATAATCGTTCTGGAACTACTGCTACTATTCCTGCAGGAACTATTGTAAGTAGTAAACCTGGTGCTGAAGTAGGAGCACAACAATTTGTTACTTTACAGACAGTTGTGATTTCAGATCCAGGAAGTTTTAATCCAGATAGGGGGCAATGGGAAGCTATTGCTCCTATTAGAGCACAAGTAGGTGGATCTCAAGCTAATGTTGATGCAGAAGCTATAAATGTAATGATTACAGCTATTGAAAATGTTTCTGGATGTTTTAATGAGGCCACAATTACAACTGGAGAAGATCAGGAAACAATTGATTCATTAACGCGTAGAATAAAAAGTGTTCTTTTGGGAAATAACGTTGGAACAAAAGCGGGATATTATGGACAAGTAATGGAAAATGAAAATGTAATAGACGCTTTAGTTATTGGTCCTGGAGATGAACATTCTCAAAGATCATCTGTAGGTGCTGTTGATGTTTTGATAAGAGGTGGGGTATCTGCTCAAGCAATTAATGAATTTACCTATAATGATGGTTCTTCATATCATACATTTGGTTATCAACCTGTTCACCTTTTTACTACAAGTGGAAGTTTTTCTGCTATTGGGAGTGTTACTGGTAATTTGGTTGAAGGTACGGATTATACTGTTGTTAAAGATACTGGTTTTTATGGAGGTTCTGTTCGAGGCAATGATAAATTTTACTTTTTTCCAACCCTTACTGATGGTGAAACTATTACTATAATATATACTTATAATTCTTTGATCCCAACTTTACAAGCAGCTATTGATGGTGATAGCGCAAAAATTGTTTGTGCTGATGTTTTGATTAAAGAAGCAAAAGTTCGTTGGATAGATGTTACTGCTACTATTGAATTATTTGCAGGATATGATATTACTGAAGTAATTACAAATGTTGAAACAGCAATAGCAAATGCTTTGTCTGGTTATTTAATAGGACAGGAGGTACAACAATCTGATATTATTGCTGTAATTGCTGCAATAGAAGGGGTAGATGATGTTTTAGTTCCACTTACAAAGTTTGAAGAAAATAGTGCTACAGGAGATATCACGCAAGATTCAGATGGAAATTTAGAAATTCCTTGGGATTCATATGCCACAAGTGGGACAATTACTGTTATTGTAAAAAGTTAAGGAGTATTTAATGGCTACTTCATTTGGTACTTTTATTAGAAAATTACGTAATTTTGTAACGAAATATTATACTGTATATTATTCAGACGATACTCATTTATATTATGTGTTGCAAATATATGCAGGCGAACTTGCATCTGGTAGTGTTCATCTTGAAGAAATACATGAAAATTTAAGTATTGACACAGCATCTACTCGAAAACTTTATGATAATTTTGGGACATATTTTGGACAAAGTAAATATTTTTATCAGAATGTTGATGAAGATTTGTATGTAACTCTTACAAGTAATGGTTCTGGTTCTATTTCTAGCTATCGTAAAAATATAGATTTTTTAATGCAAGCTGCTATGACCGGTGGAACTATAAATGCAATAAAGAGAGTAGGACATGCTTTTACTTTAATAACACCTGATATAAGAGAATATTATTTACTACCAAGATGGAAGTTAAAAACTGATACAGGAACTATTTCAGATTCAAGTACAAATCCATATTATATTACAGATACTGATAAGGAATGGATGAAAAATGAATGGAATGGTGCATTACTTTTAGAGAGCGGCTCTGCAGATTTAAGTCAGATTCTTACAAATTATTACGATGATAAATGGTGGGATAATTTGTTAGTTTATTATCCAATTACTTCACCACCGCATAGTTTTTCTATAAGTGGCTCTTATACCCTTACTTTTAGTAAGTTAGGGACGAATACTAGGTTGTATGATAGATATGAAGAAAAATTTGCTGCTGATATTATTATTTGGTTGCCTACTCCTCAGGAAGATCGTCAAGAGGCTATTGAAAAAGCTTTGATAGATACAAAACCTGCACACGTTGATTTAAGAATATATTATGAGAACTATTATGTTGCACAAACAACAACAGATCAACTTAGTTCTGGATCAAGTGGATCTTTTCCTTATTTGAGTTATGATCCTAATGTATTTGATGTAAGTCTTGGAGCAGTTACTAATTTAGTTCCAACAATCGATTCTTCATTTAGTGGTTCAACTACTAGTGTGGTAGTTCCAGGTACGAATGGTTTTGTAAAATCAAGTGGGGCCATTGTTAATAATATTTATACAAGTCCTGTGTTAGATTTGGATGAATCTGGTTTAATATATGGTAATTATGATTGGGCTTATGATTGGGTTCCTCATTTAATACGTGATTGTAGAATTCTTGTAGAAGCAAGATCAGGTAATGCTTTACCACTAGTAGGTAGTTGGGATGAAGTAGAAGCAGGGGAATCTATATATAAAAGTAATGTTGAAAGATATTATCAATACAGAGTTCATGTATTTACTTGGTTTTCTAGTAGTTTTGCATTGCATCAATTTTCGATGAAAGCATATGAAAGTGGTTCTTCAAATCCATATTATACTTCTATTTTTTAAGAGGAGTTAAAAATGTCAATTTATGATGGTGTTGGTAGTTTATTTTTTGATGATCAATATGTTAATTATATTCATAGAGATCTTGATAACATTGAATATACAAAGCTTAAAACTATTAGAGATTCTTTAGCATCTATAATAAAACAACCAGGAGTAGCAATTGATTCTCTTTCAGAATCTTCATTAAAAGTTGCATATGTAGATGCTAAACATTTTACTGTTAATCCAGGAACTGCTATTGATAAATATGGAAGAATAATCTATGTTCCTAATGATATATCTGCGGAGGGAAGTATTATTGATGACCCCTATTATCATCTTGCATGGCCAAGTAGAGAAACCATTGCTCATGGAAAAATACCAAATGTTTCTACAAGATATTATGTAAATATTTATTATAATACGCAACAAGATATTATAGAGTCTGATGACGAAGCTGAATCTCATTATACTCGTATATATGATAGTTATTATATTGCATGTGAAGATTTTCAAGCAGGAGCTTCTGGGAGTTCCGGTTCAGGAAGTATGGGGATATGTTTAGGTAGTTTTGAAGTTAATACTGATGGTAATATTCGTTTTGGAGCAATTACTGATTTGCGTCCTCTTTTAGAAGTATTGTCAGAAGCCGCAGGTATTGGTTCTGTACCAAGTTCTCGAAGAGTTTTTACGTTATCTCGTATAGCGGATAATTTAGCGAATTCAGAAGCTGCTAATAATTATTGGGCAGCAACTACTACTGCTTATAGTCAAATAAAAGCAGATGTAACGTATCAACATCGTTCAGGTTCAGAGGCAATGAATTTTAGATTTTGTGTTCCAAGTTATTCATATCCATCAGCTAATGCATATCTTTATGCTTATGTTTATTCATGTGGTAGTGTTTTGGGAGCATCTGGTTCTTATCATATTACTACTAATTCGAAAATATGTGATTTAGTTTTAGATGTATCTGGATTGACACCAAACAATACATATTATATTCAAATTAATATGAGAAATTATACTGGAACAGGAACTGTTTATGTAAGAGATCTTGTTATTGATGTAAGTTAAGGAGGGAAAATGTTATTAACTATTACAGATCTTTATAGAGGATTTGGAAGTAAATTTTTTGATGATCAATGGATGTATTCTCAAGATCTCAACAATATTGAATATACAAAGCTTAAAACTATTAGAGATTCTTTAGCATCTATAATAAAACAACCAGGAGTAGCAATTGATTCTCTTTCAGAATCTTCATTAAAAGTTGCATATGTAGATGCTAAACATTTTACTGTTAATCCAGGAACTGCTATTGATAAATATGGAAGAATAATCTATGTTCCTAGTAATACTGCTGCAAGTGGTAGTGTTGCTAGTGATCCTTACTATCATCCAGCATGGCCTACTAGAGAAAACATTGCTCATAACCAATTACCTGACGAGCTTACTACTTATTATGTAAATATTTATTATACTACTCAACAAGATATTGCTGAAACAGATGATAAAGGAGATTTACATTACACTCGAGAATATGATAGTTATTATATTATTGTTGAAGATAGTACGCCCGGCGATGCTAGTAGCGGTTTGTGTTTAGCAAATTTTCCAGTTAATGCTAGTGGAGATATAGTTGGGGGGAGTGGAAGTATTAATGATTGTCGCCTTCTTTTGCTGTGTGGTATGCAGGAATTTACTACACCCGCACGTGAAATTTTTAGGAAAGAATTTCTTGCGGATGATTCAGTTAACGATTATTTTACTGAACGTTCATGGAAATCAGGTGATTTTCTAGGAGCCCCAGGAGTATATGTTCCAAAAGCGAGAGCATCATTTAAATATTATGGAGAAACTCAAGTAAATGTTAATTTTTGTGTACCTGCTGCGTCTGATGCTGGTTCTGTTAAAGTTGATATTGCAAGTAATTCAAGTTCTTGTTCTTTTGGTGCTGGCGCTGGAAATTATTCTTTTTCTTTAAATTTAGATACTGATTTATCACAAGACATTTTGTATGATATTACTGTATATTTAGCAAATGTTAACGGAGGAGAAACAGCTTACGTATCAGAATTGATTATCGATGTTGTTTAAGGAGGTTTTATGATTTACGATGGGTTAAGAAGTATATTTTTTGGAGATCAAGATGTTTATAAAGAAGATCTTAATAATGTTGAATATACAAAACTTAAAACTATTAGAGATTCATTAGCTGCTTGTATATCACAAGCAGGAGTAGCAATTGAATCTCTTGCATCTGATGGTTTAAAAGTTAGTGGAAGTACTGTTAATCCTGGAACAGCTTTAGATAAATATGGAAGAATAATCTATGTTCCTAGTAATACTGCTGCAAGTGGTAGTGTTGCTAGTGATCCTTACTATCATCCAGCATGGCCTAGCCGTACTGCAAGTGGCTCAGGAAATTATGTAAATATTTATTATGATGTTCAGTATGATATTTCTGAGAATGATGATACAGGCGCTTCACATTATACTCGCGCTTATGATAGTTATACTATTCTTATTGAAGGTTCTCCTCCAAGTGATGAAAGTGGTGGTATATGTTTAGCAAGCGGTGGAGCTGATTGTCGTCCTTTATTATATTTAAGATCACAAACAGAGGCTGTACCTGTAGTAGATGAAGCTTGGAATAAATCGAGACAAGCTAATGAAACTTTAAATAATTGGGTTTCTAATTTATATTGGTATGATTCGAGTGGTACAAATAAAAAAGCAGAAGTAGCTTATAAATATTCTTCAGATAGTTCTCTTATGAATATTAGATTTTATGTTTGGAATGCAGTTGCTCCAGGGACTATTCAAGTTGATATATGTGATTCATTGACAGAGAGCGTTATTATTACAAATTCTGTAAGTTTTCCTGCGGGTAGTGGTTATTATGATTTATCTCTTTCAATATCTTCATTGTCTGCTACTTCTTTATATTTTATAAAAATAAGTGTAAGTGCCGGTGGTGGAGTGTATGTTGGGGGCGTTGTTATCCACATAACATAAAAACAAAGGTTAAAATTTGAAAGTTTTAGTGTATTTTAAATTAGATAGTTAGAATAAAATTCAAATAATAGTAAAGTTAATTAAAATTTAGGAGGGTCTCGTGAAGATTTTATACCTTTCAGATAGCCCTGCAATTCCAAGTGGTTATGGTAAAATAGGAAAAAATTTACTTACAGGTTTAAGGGCAAAGGGGCACCAAATAATTATATTAGGTGGTTCTTCAAATCCAGCTCCTTTTAAGGCATATCCTTGGGATGGAATGACTCTTTATCCAGTTCAAGGTTATGCTAATATTAATGAAATTCGTTTTGTTTTAAAAGAACATAAACCAGATGTAATGATTATAAATTCAGATCCTAGACATTTAAAACATGTTTTTGAAATTGATAATGAAATTCGTAATATATGTCCTTTAGTATTTTATCATTTATGGGATGATAAACCATTTCCTAAATTTAATGTTATGTTTTATCGTTCTGTAGATACTATTGCTGCTGGATCTAAATTCATTTATGATTTGTTAACTTCTAATTATAAAGATACTCCAATTTCTTATTCTCCTATGGGAATAGATACAAAAGTATTCAATCTTCTTCCACAAGATCAAATTCATAATTTCAAAATGAATATTTTTAAAAACCAACCTCAGCTTGTCGATTCTGCTACATTTATTGTTGGTTTTGTTGGTAGAAATATTATGCGAAAAAGGTTGTTAGATCTTTATCGAATATTTTCGAAATTTGCAGAAGGTAAGGATGATGTTTTATTGTTTTTGCATACAAGTCCTTTTGATCCTGAAGGAAGTAATTTGTTATATCTTAAAAATATGCTTTATCCAAACGCGCCTATTGCAATAAGTGAGCCAAGGGGACAAGATGATACTTTTTTGACTCATTTGTATAATATGTTTGATGTAAGCATAAATGTTGCATATGCGGAGGGGTTTGGATTACCTTTAGCAGAATCAATGGCTTGCGGAACACCTTGTATTTCAGCAGATACTGTTGGTCCTAGAGGTTTAATTACAAAAGAGAATGGGTGGTTAGTTAAACCTAAAGTTGTTGCACAATTTGGAAGTAGAGTTGTTCCATTTATTGATCAACAATTTGTATCAGATGATGATATATTAACTGCTTTAGAAGAAGTTTATTCAAATAAAGAATTGCTGAAAGAGAAAGCGTCGAAGTGTAGACAGTATGTTATTGATAATTATTCTTCAGAAAAAATGGTTGAATCGTTTGAAAAGGTTTTAAAGGAAACAGTTGTGAATTGGAAGAAATATCCAAAGTATACGGTTACTACAATTTGATAAAGAGGGGTAAAAAAAATGAAATCAATTATTGAAGCTATAAACTCGTATGATGGAGTTGTAGATATTAAAAAAGAGTTTGAAGCGGATCCTTTACGTGAAAATAGGGAATTAGTAATAGCCTTTTGCGATCAAATAATATCTTTATATAAACTTGAATCCAAGATCTCTAAAGAGCAAAAGGAAAAAATAAGAATGGGGGAAAGAAAAGGAAAATTTAGTGTAGTTTCTGAAGGAGGACCATTTACGACTAGTATATATTATGAAGATAAAAAAATTTCTTGTGTGAAAAAGGTTGCTGTTTCTGTTGGTGTTGGAGATCCTGTTTTGCGAGCAGAAGCAGTATTAAATTTAGATGCTTCGAATTGTGATCTTGAAATAGATCTCGAAAATATGATTATTAGTTTTGGAGAAAAACGTTTTAAATTAGTACCAGTGAAAAAAGGAGAGTAAAGTAATGGATAAAAAGAAAGTTGTATTTAGAGCTACAGTTGATAATTTTTCAGGGTATGGTTCAGTAAGTCGAAGTTTAATTTTAGCTTTTTACAAGAAGTATAAAGATAATTTTAATATTGCTTTGCAAAATCTTCAATGGTTAACTGCAGGTGATATTGATATGCCGGATGAAGATCGTCAAATTCTTGATGATTTACGAAGAAGAGAATTTCCTCCAGAAGAGTCTATTCTTATTCATATGTCAATTCCGATTGAATTTCAATGGCCTCATAATTATAAAAAGTATTTTGGATTTTCAATGCTTGAGACTGATAAAATTTCTCCCGCTTGGACTGGAATTCTTAATCGTCTTGATGGCTGTATTGTTCCAACTCCTTTTAATGTAAAGACTTTTATGGATAGCGGTGTTAAAGTTCCAATTACTATAATTCCTTTTGGAGTAGATTTTGATATATATTCACTAAATAAAGGACCTTTACTTTCAATGCCAGATATTCCAACAAAGTTTAACTTTTTATGTATTGGTCAATGGACTTATGGAGATCGTAAAAATATAGCACAAACAATTTTATCTTTTCTTAAAACATTTAAAAGTAATAAAGATGTTGGTTTGATTTTGAAAGTCTATGGAACTGGGGCAGGGACTATGGATAAGATTCAATGTATTGAAAAGATTAATGCTATTAGAAGACATGCTGGGTTGAAGCCTGATGAAGGCCCAAAGATACATTTAGTGCATGGTGCTTTAACATCTGAAGAAATGTCTCATTTGTATCACGATGCTCAAGTATTTATATTGCCCAGTAGTGGTGAATCTTTTGGAATGCCGATAGTTGAAGCTGTTGCAAGTGGATTACCAATAATTACAACTGGTGGAACTGCCCCCGATACATATTTAAATCCCTTAAAAACAGTTCTTCTTAATTATAAATGGGTTCAATTGCGGAGGGAAATGTTTTGGCAACATGTTTATGAACCACCTCAGCAAATGATTGAGGTTGATTGGAAAGAATTTGAGAGAACTATAAAAAGAGCATATGAGAAATACTCTCAAGCAAAAGAGAAAGCTCTTGAGCAAAGACAAGAGTTGGTAGATAGAAAGCTTACTTGGGAGACTAGTGCTGAGAAATTAAAAATATTTTTAGATAGTGTGGAGATGTAATATTTTGGAAAATAAAATGCTAAAAATACTTTCAAAATTTTTTCACGGCGCATATCAAGGAAACCTTGCAGAAATCCCTAATACCGAGTATTATCATATTATTGATAAGGATAATGAGGCTTGGGATAAACAAACACCAAGACCATCGAATATTTTTGCTATTTCAGAAGAGGAAGCACTGGATAAACAACATGAATTTAATTTGTTCATAATTGGACGTCATCCTGAGATAATTCATTCTTATAATGCAGGATTCCACGGTATCCCACGTGTTTTCATAGAACAGACGTGGCCGTACAACGAATGGAATATAAATACTTGGAAAGAAAACAGAGAAAAATATATTGATTACACTGTTTTTATTACGAAGTCGAGCTGTAAAGCTTGGAGTATGAGAGAAGACGAAAGGAATTCAGTAATACATCACGCTATTGACGTTTCGAAATTTCCTGAATATATAGGAGGAGAAAAATCAATAATTACAGTTTGCAACGAATTTCCAAACAGAGATTGGTGTTGTGGGTACTTACTTTGGGTTAATTCAACATGGGGACTTTCAGATGTTAGAGTTTATGGAAGAGGTAATAAAAATATTGGAGAAGCCAACAAAGGGGCGATGTCCAATAACAAAATAAAGAAGCTTTTATTAAAGGCAGGGACTTACTTCAATCCAAGTTTGGCTTCTCCAATACCCATGAGTTTGTTGGAGGCAATGGCTTGTGGTACTCCCGTGGTTTCTACCCATAATTGTGGAATGAAAAGTATTTTACAAGATGGTGTGAATTCTTTAGTAGCAAATGACGCGTCTACGTTAAGGAAAAAAATTATTGGGATGGTAAACAATCCAGAAAGAGCAAAAAAAATAGGACAAAGAGGGAAAGAACTTGTGAAAGATTTGTTTGCTCCTGAAAAATTTGTTTATAAGTGGTCGAAAGTTTTTGAAAAGGTTGTAAAATGACCATAAAATTTATTAAACACAAAGCACGTAAAGATTATGATGTAAGAATTTTTAAAATTAAAAAAAGGGATGATATATTAAAAATTTGTTTTTCTAAAAAGGATATACATGTAAGTAGAAATAAAACACTCCATTTAGATATATGGGGTAAAAAATTAGAAGATTTGAAAGAATTGCTAGGAATATAAACAGGAGGTTATAATAATGGGAAAAGTAGTTGATCCTGATTTTGATCATTTAATGACTTTGTATTGCAGCTGTCCAGGATGTGAAGATAAATTAATTATTAAAGTTTTTAAAAAGCATTATACAAATGATGATATTTTCTTTTTTGAAATTGTATATGATGATCCTCCAAATTTATGGCAACGAATAAAAAGAGCTTGGAAGTATATTAGAGGATGGAAACAGCCTGAACTTTCTTATGATAGTATTATGTTAAATGTAGAACAAGCTGAAGAATTATCAAAAGCTTTATATAAGAGAACGAAAAAGTGGAGAAAAGAAACAAAAGCATTTTATAAAAGAAAGAAAGAGAAGGAGTAAAAATAATGGTATTTCAAACATATTTTTATAATAGAAAGTGGAAAAACGTTTCTCAAGATATTAGTTTTTTAGATCGTGTGAAATGGTTTTTAGTAGGTGGTTATAGATTTTATGATTCACCTAAATTAAGAAAAGATGGAAGGAGAATACTTGCTGAATCAGCTCCCCCGATTTGGGAAAGACTCTATTATTGCTTTTTTGGCATAAGGGAGTGTAAAGAAAAGGAGTAAAGATGATTAGAAAATTTTTTTATTGGGATATATCAAGAGATTATATTTCATTTGAACTTAGTTATTTACCAATGTGTCAAATAGGTATTGATTTTGGAGAAGATATAACATTTTCAATTGGATGTTTTGTTCAATTTTATATTTCTTTAAGTATATTTAAATTATATTCTTGGTTTTATAAACATAAGATTAACGATAGAGCATTAGATTTTAATATTTGGTTTAATAATGGGTTTCCTGTTAGTATTAATTTAATGTCTGATACTATGGGTTGGAAAAAAGGAGATTGGAAATGGTATTGGGATATATCAAGAACGTTAAAAGGAAAATTTAAAGTTTCAAAGAAAATAATAGAAGAACGAGATATTCTTATTCCAATGCCTGAAAAAGCATATAAAGGACATGCTGTATTAACTGATTGGACTTGGCATTATCCAAGATGGTTTTCAAAAACTATAAAAAGATGTGAAATAAAAATTCCAGAAGGAATACCGCATCCAGGAAAAGGAGAAAATAGTTGGGATTGTGGAGATGATGCAACATTTAGTTTAATTACTGGTAAAATTAGAAATATTCCTCAAGCAGTTGGACGATTAGTTGGTATGACTTTAGAAACAAGAGTTAAAAATGGTGGTTGGAAAGATTGGAATTGGAAAAGACCTAAAAAGAAATTTGGAGAAAAAATTACTCCAGAAGAGTTTGAAAAAGAACAAAAGAAAAATTTAACAATAGAAGAAAAATTAAAAAGAGAGATAGAAAAATGAGTTGGAGAAAAGAAACAAAAGCATTTTATAAAGGAAAGAAAGAAAAGGAGAAATAAAAAATGAAGATAACCGTTTATTGGGCTCAATTCATTATTATTCTGTTAATCTATCTGACTGGTATTATTGTTGGTAGTTCTGTAGAATCAGCGTTAGCTCAAGCGGTGATAAGTTTAGTTATGGGGGGACTTGCTATGACTCTCTGTATTCGCAGTAAAAAGGTGAAAGGATAATAAACAATGATCATTACAACTTGCCCACAAGTTTGGGAAGGAACTGGAGCATATTGGGTTCTTAAAAATTTAGAATTTATTGCAAAAACTAAACATATTCCTTGGGAGCAACTTCAAGTTAAGGATGCTGATTTAGTTATTACTTGTGGTATTGGAGAAGTAGATTTATTAAGATTAAGAAAACAAGGAGTAAAAATAGGAGTACTTTTTTGTTCTCCTTTAGCTCAAGCACATATTGTTCCAACTAGTCTCAATGGTGATTTAGATTCATTGTTGCGATATAAAAATATGTTGGAAAGTGGAGATATTGATTATATATTTTTAGTATCTCAAAAGTTAGCTGATCTTTTTGATAATAAGAAGATTATTTATTTACCTCCTCCATTACATTGGGAAGATTTTCCAAAAACACCTGAAAAAGATAGAAAAGGCATTGGATATTTCGGAACAATGGATAGACATAAAAATTTGGCTACGATGTTTGGTGCGGTGAAACATTTAGAAATTACAGATCCATTTATTTTAACTGGGCCTGAGAAAGTTTCTATGTGTTCTTTCTTTTCACATTTGTTTGATATGAAAAATATTGTATTACATCAGCGATTACCAAGACAAGCACTTTTAGATGTAATGAGTAAAATAAAACTGGGGATCCAAATTGGATTTAGTGAATCATTTAATTATGCTGTTTGGGAATTAGCGATGTTGAAGATTCCATCAATCGTTGGCCCTAGCATTAGTTGGTATATTGAAAATGAGCCTTTAAGAGAGTATTGTTTAGTTCAAAATCTTGACGATCCTATTTCAATAGCAGCAAAAATTCAAAGAATTTATTCTGGTTCTGATGATTTATATTTGATGTTATGTAATGTTTCAAAAGATGAAGCTATTTTAAAAATGGAAAGAAATAACCAAAGAGTTCAAGAAGTTTTGGAGAAGATATGAGAAAGAAAGTAGAAGTGTTTTTTGTAGATGGGTATAAACTTGTTATACAAAGTACGGAGTCTCTTTATGAAGAAGATAATTTTGTTATTGAAATTATTGCTGAAGATTTAGAAACTCTTCAAAAATTAGCTTTAGAAAAACTTGTTGAAAAGAAAATTATTGAAAATGGAAAAATACAAGAAAATCTTTATAGAGTGGGTTATTTGGAATATAAAGAAAATAAATATATTATAATTGAGGAAAAATGTTCTGAGAGAAAAGTTCGAAGAGTAATTAATAATATTGTTACATCTGAATATTATAAATCATTATTAAAATTACGTAAAGAGGAAGATAAAAAGAGAGAAATATGAAAAAAACTAAACTAAATTTAGGTGGATTTGAATTACTTGAAGGTGGTGGTGGTTCTCCTCCTTTAGAAGGCTTCACTAATATAGATGTTAGGAACATTGCTGGTGTTAATATAGTTCATGATATTATAAGTTTACCAATGTTTGAGGATGAGTCTGTAGATGAAATTAGAGTATCTCACGCCATTGAACATATATCTCCTGATAAGATAACAGAAGCTTTGCAAGAATGGCACCGTATTTTAAAGCCTAATGGAATTTTGAGAATATATTGCCCTGACGCGTATAAATTAGCTCAAGATTATGTTAGTGGTAAAATAGATTGTGAAAAATTTAGTTATCAATTGTTCGGAGCTCAAAGTTATAAAGAGGATCTTCATAGATTAGCAATAGACAGAACACGTTTAGACAAAATAGTAACTGATGCTGGTTTTGAAATTATAGGAAGGGAACCAAGACCAAATGCATATCCTTGGGATCTAGGGATACAGTGTAAAAAAATTTCAAAAAACTATCCGTATTAATATGAAAATAACAACAATAATTGATGTAGTTAATCCACAAAGCAATGGAAAATTAATTACTGCAGAATTGAGAAGACAAGGGCACAAAGTTCAAGTTTTATCAAGGAAACTTTCTCCAAATAGAATTGTTCAAAGTATTATTAAATTTTGTCCAGAAGTTGTATTTGGAACCCATACTCACAGAGCTTTTTCAAATGATATTACTCGAAAAATTAAGAATACTCCTTCACATCCTTTAATGGTTTTGTGGTATGTTGATGGATATGGATCTACAAATCCTCCAGATGATAAAGAATTTGAAAAAATAAAAGGGTTATATGATTTAATGTTAGTTTCAGTGAAAGGATTAGTTCCGGAATTAGAAGAATACGCTAAAAAAATTGTTTGGTCTCCACAATATTTTGATAATACATTTTTTAAACCAACTATAAAAAGAACTGATGCATTTGATATTTGTTTTCTTGGAAATGTTTGTCCAAAAACATTAAATAGATTAGAATTTATTAATGTTTTACGTAGAAAGTATAAGATTTTAGTAGGCGGTGCAGAATTAGGAAAGATGTTTATTGGTTCTATTGCATTAGCAAGTTTTTATATGCAATCAAAAATAGCTATTGATATTCCAGGTTCTCTTTATCCACGAAAAGAACTAATGATATCACAAAGACTTTATCAAGCTATGGGATTAGGATGCCTATTTATATCTCAACAAGTTCCTAGTATAGAACAACTTTTTGTTCCAAAAATTCATTTAGATGTGTATGAAGATAATACAATAGAAAGTTTGTGTAGTAAGATAGATTATTATCTTGAACATCAGGATGAATTAAAGAAAATAGCTTTAGTTGGTCAAAAAGAGATTTTGGACAAACATATTATTTCTGTAAGAGTAAAACAATACATTCAAGAAATAAGGAAATTGTTATGAAAAACGTCAAAAAGGTTTTGGTTATTTCTCCACATACTGATGATGGAGAAATTGGTTGTGGAGGAGCTATATCGAGATTTGTTCGCGAAGGATGTGAAATATTTTATCTTGCATTGTCTCATTCTTTTTTACAATCAGATGGACATACTCGAAGTGATCTTTCTGGAGAATGTAAAAACGCTTTAAAAGTTTTAGGAATAAAATCTTATTCTATTTTAGGTTTTGAAGCAAGAAATTTTTTGAGAGATAGACAAATGATTTTAGATACTTTTATTCAGACTAAAAAAGAATTTGATCCCGATTTAGTATTTGTCCCTATTAGTTTTGATTTGCATCAGGATCATCAAGTAGTTTGTGAAGAAGCAAGAAGAGCTTTTAGGGATTGTACTGTTTTGGGTTATGAAATGTTTGGAAGAAAACAAGGAGAAAATCTTTCATTCTTTATTCAGTTAGAAGAACGTGATATAAAGAGAAAAATAAAAGCGTTTCATCAGTATAAATCTCAAAAGTTTCGAAGATATTACGATCCGAAAATATTAGAAGGGTTGGCAACTCTTCGAGGTTTACAAATAAGATATGATTATGCAGAGGCTTTTGAACCTTTATTAATAATTGTTTAGGGAGGTTTAGAGATGAACCTTGAAACAATGAAAAAGAAAACCATAGAATATCTTGAAAAAACATATATGAAAGATGGTCCATTTCCAAAATTGCTTTGGAATCATAAGCGATCAATGATTGAAAGGTATAATGCAATTATAAGTATGGTGGATTTTGAAGATAAAACGTTGTTGGATGTTGGATGTGGTTTTTGTGATTTTTATGATTATTTGTTGAAGCAGGGCGTAAAGTTGAAAAGTTATCGTGGAATTGATTTACACTTGGAAGTAGTTCGAGAGGCAAGAGCAAGACATCCATCGTTAGATATTGAATGGGGAGATATACTAACTAAAAAAGTAGAAGACGAGTCTTTTGATTATTGTGTTGGGTGTGGAATAGTGACATTTGCTATTGATTGTTGGAAAACAAGAACAACAAAAATTATGAAAGAGATGTTTAGGATAGCACGTTTAGGTGTAGTAATTGATTTTTTAAAAGATCGTGAAGGAGGTCCTCCTAAAGATCCAAAATCTTATTATTGTAAGATGTCTGAAGCCCTAGAAATTGCAGAGAAGATTGCTCCTTATGTGAGTTTGAAAAATGATTATAGATTTAATAGTTTTTGTTTAACTCTTTTGAAGTACGAGAATTGAATGAAAATTTTTATTTTAGGTTATACATATACATCTCATCAAAACGGTCTTCTTATGGCAAGAGCTTTTGCTGAAGAAGGATATACTGTTAATGTTTGTTCTTTAGCTACACCTTGGCAAGAAATTGTTTCTAGTGTTCGTCGGTTTAATCCTGATTTTGTTTTTCAAACAGGTGGAAGAGATGTTTCAAATAAACATTTGTTAGAATTAAAACATCTTGGTTACAAACTTGTTCTTTGGTATCCTGACGCATATGGCCCGAATTTTCAGCCAGATATTGAATTTTTTAAGCAAGTAAAAGGTAAATTTGATTTAATTTTATCTACTGTGAAAGGAATTGTTCCTCAACTTGAAGAATATACTGATAGAGCTGTTTGGGGGCCTCAATATTATGACCAAATGTATTATAAACCAACTATTGAGAGGTTAGATTTAAAACATGAAATTTATGACGTATGTTTTATTGGTAATAATAATAAAGGCGTTTCTCCGGATAGAGATGTATATATTCCAAAATTGTATGAAAAATATAAGATAAAAGTTGTTGGAAAAGGTTTTAATGTTCTGAGTATTTATGTTGAGACTAGTGAAATTGCAAATATATATAGAAATTCTAAAATTGCTTTAAATTTTACTACAGTAATAAATCCTACGCTGTTACAGATGTCTGATAGAATTTATAAGATTTTGGGTTGTGGCACATTTTGTTTAACTCAATCTATTCAAGGATTAGAACAATTATTTCAGGATGGAAAGCATCTTGTGGTTTTTAATGGATATGAAGACTTATGTGAGAAAATCGAATATTATTTGGAACATGAAGACAAGAGAGAAGAAATTGCTTTAGAAGGCCAAAAAGAAGTTTTAAAAAAGCATACTATTAATATTAGAGTCAATCAGTATTTAAAAGCAATAAAGGAAATATTATGAATAAAATTATTGCTATTATTCCTCAAAAGTGTTTAGGGTTTGGCGGAGCTTTTACATGTTACGAAGGATTAAGTTTAATCCCAGAAGTAGAATTACAAATGTTTGAAAATTTTCAACCTACTTTAGATACAAAGTTAGTTATTGGATTTGGACTAACTCCTCCAAAAGGAAACTATTGGACTGCTTTTGTGTTCTGCTCCCCAATCCTTCAATGTGAATTTTCTGACGAACTAAATTTATTAAATGGAAAAATCCAAGAAGTGAATAAAGGGATTTTAGATTATTTGTTTTTTCTTCATGTTTCTAGTGCGGAAGCTTTGAAATCTATTTGGGGAGAAAAAATTAAATGGTTACTACCTCTTTTCAATAAAAAATTACCTGAACCACAATTTGAGGATAGAAAAGGGATATGTTGTGGAGGTATAAAAAGGGGGAATAAGAATAATTATAATCAGGCTTTGGCTATGGCAATTTCTGATTATAAAGAAGAACCATTGATAACGTTTGGAGCAAGTACAAAAACTGTATTGTTACGGTTGAGTAAGGATCTTTTTAAGCAAAATTGGAAATCTTATGATTGGGTTCAGCCTAATAACAAATATTATAATATACTTAGGAAAGTAAAATTAGGTCTTCAAGTTTCGCTAAGCGAAAGTTTTTGTTATTTTACATTAGAGTTGGCATTGTTAAAAATTCCATCTATTGTGAGTAAAACAGTTTATTGGTATGCAAATGAACCAAAATTAAAACATTGTGTTGTAGAAAATCCAGATGATCCTTTAGAGATTGCTGAAAAAATAAATTTTGTTTTAAATAATGAAAGTCTTTATTTAGAATTATGTGAAATAAGTTATAAAGTTGCTCAAAAAACATTAGCAAAAAATTTAAATGAAGTAAAGAAAATTTTTGGAGGGATAATAAAATGACTAAAGTGGTAATTATTGGCCAGGCCGATTTTGCCGGTTCTGCTTATCAAGCAGCAAGTGCAATTAATTCTATTGGAAGATTTAATGTAAGACACATATCTATGCAACAACATTTTTATGCATTTCCTCACGATGTTATTATTCCGTGTCACCAACCTTCACATCCTGGTGTTTTTGCAAAGGATTGTGATAATAATGATTTAGTGAAACAATTAATTAAAGAAGCAGATATTATTCATGTTTGGAATAATATTCCAAATGATCCAGGACATCGTGAATTTGAAGAAAGTGGTATAGATATTCCATTAAATAAACCTATTGTGATAACAATGACGGGGTCTTTATATAGAAAAGAGCGTATGAGGTTAGATAAGCTTATAAAAGAACGTGGATGGAGATTTGTTATTCAAAATCCAATGTTAAGATTTCCAAGTGAAATAAAATCAACTTTTATACCACATGCAGTAGATACAGAACATTTACAACCATTAGTAAATAAAGACAATGAAAAAGTTATTTTTGGAGGATATTTTGGAAATTTTCATTCGTTAGCGGCTGATAAAACTTTTTTAGAAAACCATATAAAAAATAAAGATAGTTTTGTAACCGATTTTAAATTGCAAAGAATTCCCTGGAAACAAAATGTCGAGATTATAAGAAAGTGTGATATATTCTGGCAAGGAAGTGAAATAAGTCGTGTTGTTAGATATGTTGGGAGGTCTTCTTTAGAGGCTATGGCAATGGGAACTCCAGTAATATCTTATGTTGATATAAAAGGAACAATTACACTTTCAGAAGGAAAGCTTGGAGAAGATATTCCTATTTTAAATACAGTGTCTGAACAATTTGATAATCATTTAAATAAATTGGTTGAGGATCGGGATTTTCGGATTGAGTTAGGTAAAAAAGGTAGGGAATGGATTGAGAAATATTTTTCGTATAAAGTTGTTGGAAGTTTATATTCGAAAATATATGAAGAGGTATTGGGTGGAATTATTTAATAGTTTTGTCGGAAAGGTGTCGAACCATTTGTAAAAGGAATGTAAATTAAAATTGAATGTTAAATGTGAAAGGGTTTTTAGATGAACATTTTAGTGATTTCGAGCGGCAATATAGTACAGTTAAATAAATATAGCATTTACTTTTCAAAGCAGGGACATGAAGTCACTTTCATTAATCCGCAGTATTTTAATGCTCTTACTGATAGGACTGTTGACGATGAATTTACCAATAATGGAATAGAATTTTATACTTGGTCTGATTTTGACAAAAAGAGAATTTGGGATAATAAAAAATTTGATTGTATATTTGGAACTCAGCATGGAGCAACTTTACAAGTATTGCAATACCAAAAAAGGTTAAAAATTCCAGTATTGCTTCAAATTCTAGATATTGTGGAAGGATCAGATCTTGTTCAAAATTATCCGTCTGAAGCATCTCGTTTAGTATCACGTCAACGTCCTTTTGTAAAGAGTTATCCAATAATTAATTATTTAACAGGAATTAATCCAACAATTCCAAAACAAATACAACAATTAACTAAAAGAAATGATTGTCAATGTATATTTTATCCAGTAGATACTGAGCTTTTTAATTCAGTTCCAAATCAAAAAACAGAAGATTTTGTTTTTATTGTTAGCAGGCATTCTTCTTATAAAAGAATTGATCTTGCAATTAAGGCTTGTAAGCATGCAGGAAAAAAGTTAGTAGTCGGAAATGGTGGAGATGCAGCAAAAGATCTTGTAGATTTTGCAAAAAAAATTGGGGCGGATGTTGAATTTTTGGGGACTATTACAGATAAACAAAAAGCGGAGTTGATGAAAAAATGTAAATTACATATTTTTACTCAGATGTGGTCAAGCGCATCTGGTATTTCTCCATTAGAAGCGTTATATTGTAAAAAACCTTCTATTGTTTTTGATTATTCAGTACAAAAGGCAATAGCAGGAAATTATTCTTATTATATAACTCCTGGAGATTGGGAAGCAATGGGAGAAAAAATAAAATGGATTTGGGAAAACTATTCGCAAAGTGTAGAATTTGCTAGTCTTGGTTCTGAATGGGTTAAGAAAAATTTATCTCCTGATGTCGTTAGTCAGCAAATTTTAGACATATTAGTAAAAATTGTGAATATTAATAAAAATTAACATTAAGGAGGATAAAATGCTTGAATTATTAAAAATTGATTTAAAAAATAAAAAGGAATATCAAGAGATAAATAAAGAATTAATTGAAATTTGTAAGCGAAGCCATAGTCTTAAAGAAGCAGAAGAAGGTTTAGCAAAATCACAGTATATGCTTGATTATCCTTGGATTATAAGTCATCTGCCAGAAATTACAGGAAAAAAGATTTTAGATGCTGGTGGCGGTAGAGGGGTTCTTCAAATATATTTAGCTTTGAAAGGAGCAAAGCTTCATAATTGTGATAGAAGAGTAGAGCATTGTAAATCTTGGGTAGCAGAAAAAGCAAAACAATTTAAAATAAAGATTCATTTTAAGGACAGTAATTTGATGAATACTGGTTATTGTGACGAGGCATTTGATTATATTGTTTCTTGTAGTGCGTTAGAGCATAATTCATTTGATGATGCAAAACTTGTGTTTAAGGAGTTAGAAAGGATTTTGAAACCTGGCGGTTTAATTGTTTTTACTTTAGAAGCTTGGAAAGAATTTAAAGTAACTTATGGAACTCCGCAAGACCCTGTTATAACTTGTTATACAGATAAGAAAATAAAAGAATTAACGGAAGGTACAGATTTAAGTTTGTTAAATAACGAGAATAATTTTGATCAATTTGAAGATTTTATTACTGACATTCTCAATGAGCATCCAGTATGTAACCGATTACAATTAATGCCAATTGGTGTAGTTTTTTATAAAGCAAAGAAATTATGAAAATATTAATAATTGCTAAAAGATTTTCTAACATTGATGTTAATAACGATTTAAATATATACCAAGATGGAATACGTATTAAAAAAGAATTGGAAAGGCAAAAGCACAAAGTCAGAATACTTTTTTATGATTCTAATATAAAAGAATTTAGAAGATGTTATTCTGATTTTTGTCCTGATTTTATTTTGCAGACAGGTATGGGACGTGGATTTGATGTATTGAAAGAGTTGAAAAGTTTAGGGACAAAACTTGTAATGTGGTATCCAGATGCGTATTGGTTGTCTCAAGAATCTCGGAAGCCTAAGTTTTTAAAAGCGTTTGATGTATTTGATCTAATTTTAACTACTATGAAAGGGCACGTGAAAGTTGCAAAACCATATACTAATAAAGTAGTATATTGTTCTCATTATTTTGATAATACTTTTTATAAGTCGAATAAAAAATTTCAAAAGATTCACGATGTAGTTTTTGTAGGAAATAAGACTAACCCCTCACCTCAGCGAGAAGAATATCTTAAAAGTGTGATTGATCAAGGATATGATTTAAGGATTATAGGGTGGGGATTTAAACATTTTGGTGGTTTTATTAATTATGATGGAGAACTTATAACTGATTATTATAAAAGTTCTAAAATTGGGTTGAATATAATTTCTGGTGGGGAATTGGACTATGATTTACAATTTTCAGTCAGAGTTTATCAGGTTATGGGATGTGGATGTTTTCTTTTAACTGAATATATTCCAAGTATTGAAAAAATGTTTGTTCCTGGTAAGCATCTTGATGTGTTTCATACTAAAGAAGAAATGTTAGAAAAAATTGACTATTATTTAAAACACCCAGAAATTAGAGAGAAAATAGCAAAACAAGGTCAAAAGAAAATTTTTGATAAATATACTATTGATATAGTTGTTAAACAATATTTAAAAATAATTAGGGAAAAATTAGAATTATGAAAATTGGTACAATAGGATATTCTAGCACTTCTGGATTAGGAATTATGCTAAAGTTTTTTAGGAAGCATCTTGCAATTGATAGTCAACTTGTTATAAGTTGGACAGCAAAGAAAACAAATTTGCAAGATTTGGAGTGTAAATATGTAATGACTGCTAAAGAAAAACCGAGTATGGATGCTCTTGAGAAGTTTATGAAATTTGAACCAGATGTGGTTTTAATAATAGAATATCCTTTTTGTTGGGATTATTTAAAAAGATTGAAAGAAAAAGGAATTAAAATTGTTTATATTCCTATGTTAGATAGTATAGGATTAAATGTTCTCGAAAAATATAAAGATTTTGTAGATTTATGGCTTTGCATTACTAAATGGAGTTATGAATTAATTAAAGTTAAAGGGTGGAAGTGTTGTTATTTACCATATCCAGTAGATACTGATTATTTTAAATTTAAAAAGAAAAGAAAAGGTATAAATTTTCTTCATAACGCTGGTTATTGTGGTATTGTTTCAAGGAAAGGTACAGATTTAGTTTTAAAAGCGTTTTGGGAATTGAGAAATCATGGTTGTAATACGTCTTTAATTGTGAACTCTCAACTACCTTTAGGTAGATTAAATTTTACTGAAGGAGTAGATATTAGGGTTAGAGATGTTGAAGAGCTTTATGATTTGTATAAAGAAGGAGATATTTATTTAGCTCCTTCAAGAAAAGAAGGTTTAGGTCTTCCTATTTACGAAGCAATGTCATGTGGATTTCCTGTTATAACAACAAATGCGCCTCCAATGAATGAAGTAATAAGTGATGAAAGATTGTTAGTTAAAACAAAAAATAATGAACCTGATTTAGATGATTTAATTTCGAAAATGGTGTTTGTAGTAAATACATATTTAGGTAATATATCAAGACAAAATAGAAAAATTATTGAAGAAAAGTTTTCTTGGAATGTTTTGAAGTCGAAATATTTAAAAGTTTTTCAAGAAGTAGTCGATGGAGGAGAATTTTGAAAATATTAATGTTTGTTTATTGTAATAAACCTTATCAAAACGGACTTTTAATTGCACGAGAAATGAAAGCTCAAGGACACGAAGTATTGGTTAAGTGTTTGGTTGAATTGGAACGAAGTAAACCATTTCAACATCCGTTAACACCCGGCGGCGCACGATATGGGTATGAACGAGATATGCTTGAGACTGCTAAACAATTTAAACCAGATTGTTTGTTTGTGACTGGCACAGGGGTAGAAACAAAACACCTTTTTGAAGAAATATCTAAGTTAGGAATAAAATTAGTGTTGTGGAATGCTGATGCATATGTTCCAGGAAATGATTCAAGTTATTGGGACAGGTATAAAGGCGTATTTGATTTAATTATAACTTCTGTAGAAGGTATGGTTAAAGTATTGGAAGGATATGCAAAAGAAGTTATATTTTTACCACAATATTATGATCAGGTTTATTATAAACCAACTATTGAAAGGTTAAATTCAAAACATGAAATTTATGATGTATGTTTTATTGGACATACTCAAAAGGGTTGGGGATTGGATGTAAGAGAAAATTGTATTATTGCTTTGAAAGAATTTTGTAATGTGAAGGTTTTTGGAGATATGCCGGGGTTTTCTTCTGGAATCGAACTTTATGGTACTGAGATGGCAAATGTATATAGTCAATCTAAAATTACATTTACTACGCATATAGTAAGAAAGGATATGGGATGGAAGATTTCTGATAGAATTTTCAAAGCAATGGGCTGTGGTTGTCTTTTTATGTGTCCTCCAGTAGCAAAACTTGAACAATTTTTTATTCCTGGAAAACATTTAGTAACTTATGATGGAAGTGTTGCTGATTTGAAATCAAAGGTTGAATATTATTTAGAACACGAAGAAGAAAGAGAAAAAATAGTGAAGTGCGGACAAAATGAAATTATGAAAAACCATACTATTAGTGTTAGAGTAAAACAATATATAAAAGCGATGGGAAAAATAAAATGAAATTATTTTCAAATTTTACAAAAGTTGTGGAGATTGTTCCTCCTATTGATTATACTCAAAAATTTGATGAAAATATACGAATATTAAATGATAATGATATCCATATTGTTAGCGTAGTATCAAATCCAATGGGGAAACCAAAATTACCTGCTCTTTATACCGCTCAGTATTTGATGGATTATGGATTTGAAACAATAGTTCATTATCCTCTTTCTGGAAGATCAAAAGTTATAGTAAAATCTGATATACTTCAAGCGGCATCGATGGGAGTAAATACTATGCTTATTTTGTCAGGAGATTCTCATGGACAAAGATTGTGGGATGGTATGGGTATAGTAGATGTTATTAAATTAGTAAAGTCTTATAACATTTGGGCAGGAGTTGCTGCAGATCCTAATAATATAAACCATGAATATTTAAAAGCAAAAGTAGACGCTGGTGCAAATTATTTTCAAACTCAACCTGTGTTTACTGTAGAAAGCGTTTTAAAATTTTTAGAAGAATTGCAAAGGTATAATTTACCAGTATTGTTAGGTCTAATGATTCCAAAATCTCAATCTCATTTGATACAATTATCTCAAATACCTGGAGTAGTTATTCCAGATGAATATTTAGGAAGTTTTGAAATGGATAGTTTGGAAGAAGATTTTATAGAAAATGCTTTTGAACAAGCAAATAAAATTATTGATGTGGTTAAAGAAATAATAGATGGTGTTTATTTATCTATGCCACAATCTATGTTTAAGTATATTAAGGAGATAAAATGAAAAAAGTTTTTGGATGGATTCATTCTGTTATATATAGTGATTATGATGTAGAAGGAAATGAATTTGCTGAAGTACATGTTAGAGTAAGACCAGATGATATGTCTGTTGATGAAATAGATCTTTTGAGAAAAACTGGTAAAGTAATTTCTTATGTGATTAGAGGAAAAGATTTAAGAGGCGAACCATATAGAGAGTTGAGAATACGTTATACTATAAATGATATTAGAAAACATTTACGAGAAAAAGATAATTTGCTTGTAGATTTAGAATTTAGTAACAAAAAGTTATTGGCTGTTTTATTAATTAGTGAAAGAGGATAAAAATGAATATTTATACAGAAAATCATAGTTCTTTTCCAAAAGTAGATGAAAGACTTCTTTTGAAGAAAACTTTAGATAAATTTGATAAGGGCAAACTATCTTGGGAAGGGAAAGAAGCAGAGATTAGAGAAACTAAATGTAGAGTTGTACAAGCTCAAGTTTCTGCAGGTCTTGATGTTGTGACTGATGGAATGGTGAGATGGCAAGATGAAATTTCATATTTGATGCCCAAGTTTTATGGTGTAGAGTTAGGAGGCTTATCACGTTGGTTTGATACTAATTTTTATTATAGAGTTCCTTTGATAAAGAGTGAAGTATTTGTGATGCCTTATACTTTATCGTTGAAAGATAGTGTTGAATTTCCAGAAATAAATGAAAAGATAACAAAATCAATAAGAAAAAAATTAATATTAACAGGTCCTTATACTCTCGCAAAGATGTCTATAAATAAAGGGTATAAACATTTTGAAAATTTAGTATATGATCTTTCGATGTTTATGAAAATAGAAATTGAATATTTGATTTCTAAAGGGTTTATAGTTCAAATAAATGAGCCCGCAATTACTAAGCATCCTAAAGATAAAAGTCTTTTTTTATCTGCTATGCAAAAATTATTTTCTAATTGTGATAATTTTGATAAAAATATAGTTCTTTCAACTTATTTTGGTGGTGTAGAATTTATGTTGAAAGAATTAATACAAGATGTTAATTGTGGTAGTATTAGTTTAGATTTAGTAGAAGGACCTAATCAAATAGAGATTTTGAAGGATCTACGAATAGATAAAGATTTACACCTTGGAATAATGGAAGCAAGAACTACGAAGTTAGAAGATTGTGAATATTATGCTAAGTGGTTGTTTTTATTTGATAAAATAGGTTTTAAAAAAGATATCTATGTAGGCCCTAATAATGGTTTGGAATTTCTTCCTTGGGATAAAGCTGAAAGTAAATTAAAAAATATGATTGAATGTGTTAATGAATATAAGGAGAAAAGATGAAATTGCCTTTACTTCCAACCACTACTGTTGGTTCTTTTCCTCAAACTTCTGAAATGCGAAAAGCAAGAGCTAATTTTAGAAAAAAGAAAGAGATGGAAGTTTCTTTAGAGGAGTTAGAGTTAAAGTGGATAAGAGAAATTATAACTTTGCAAGAAGAAATAGGGATTGATGTAGTAGTCGATGGTGAGCCTTATCGTGGAGATATGGTTGCTTATTTTACGAATGTATATGATGGATTTCAAGAAGGAGGATTTGTTAGATCTTATGGGAATAGATATTATAGAAAGCCTGTAGTAGTTGGTGATATAAAATGGAAAGGGCCTACGTTTGGAACAAGTTTTTATTGGAGTTATGCACAAGAATATTCGGCTAAACCAGTAAAAGGAATGGTTACAGGTCCTTATACTATGATGGATTGGTCTTTTGATGAATACTATGGGAGTAGAAGAGAATGTGCTTTGGCTCTTGCAAAAGTAATAAGAAAAGAAGTAAAACAATTATGTCAATTAGGAGCAAAAATAATTCAAATTGATGAGCCTGCTGTTTCTGTGAAACCTGAAGAATTAAATATTGTTATTGAAGCTATGGAAACAGTAGTGGATGGGTTAAAAACAGATTATGATGTATATTTTATAAATCATATTTGTTACGGGGATTTTCATAAAGTATATCCTACTATTTTATCTTTACCTGTAGATCAACTTGATCTTGAGCTATCAAATTCAGCTTATGATTTGTTTGAGTTATTTGAAAAATACCCTTTCACTAAAGATATTGGATTAGGTGTAATTGATGTTCATAGTCATAACGTTGAAACTGTGCAGGAAGTTGAAAATAGAATTGAAAATGCTTTTAAATATTTAGAACCGAATCAAATATGGGTGGATCCAGATTGTGGGGGTAAAACGCGTAGTCCTAAAGAATGGGAAGCAAAATTACGGGTAATGGTAGAAGCGGTAAAAAATGTTAGAAAAAAATATAATTTAAATAGTGAGTTAAAAAAATGATAGTTAAAAAGTTTAAAAGAAACAAAAAGAAACATCAATTACATGGACATTTTTATCGTCCTTTTGTGAATTTGGAGCAATTACTTCGTAAAAAAGGTTTATATCCAAAAGAAAAAAAGTTAAGTTAGTGTTAGTAAGGTGTATTTTAAAAGTGAAGGAGGTGATAAAGATGTATTTAGAAAGTAAATCATCAGCGAAAAGTGAAGAATTTTTAAATAATCTTATTGATAAAAGGGTGTTGATTGTTTTTAAAGATGGTACAGATGTTATAGGAACGCTTATTTGGGATGATAAGCACGCAATAGGTGTTAAATTTCTTATACTTGATACTAAGTCTTGGGAAGAAACTGTTTTATATTATAAATCATTTATCAAAAGTATAAGGGAAAAAATAAAAAAGTAAAGTATGGATGAGAAATACAAAGTAAAGATAAGTACAGTTTACTCTCAACTTATTCCACTTAAACCTTCCAAAAGAATTTTTGATTATCTTTATGGTTTGCTTGCTTATGACATTCAAAATAGTTATTTTATCAAAGCTTCTTCACGAAATAGATTTATTCGAGAACAATGGGATGGACAACAACATCTGTTTTCGAAAGCAAATGGCAAGTTTTTAACAGGTCATTTAGATTTAGTTTTAGAAGCTTTAGAGTCTAGTTCTATACCTTATGAAATAGAAGATTTTAGACCTGTTTATAAAAAAGGAAAGCTTCTTGATCTAATTGGAGTTGAAGAAAGAGAATATCAAAAGGATGCAGTAAAAACTGTTTTAAAACATAAAAGAGGGCGTATATGGGCAAGGCCTCGTTCAGGCAAAACGATAATTGAGATAATGGTTCACTCTCAATTGAATATTGTTCCTCATATTAGTATCTGCCAAAGTATTGATATTGCTTATCAAACAAAAGAAAAATTTGAAACATTTCTTCCTCAAGTTCCAGTTGGAGTGGTTGGAGATGGAAAATGTGATATTAAACCTGATGGTATTACTATTATAACAATTCAGTCTGCTATTGCTGCATATAATAAAAAATATGAATTGCAACCAAAAGAAAAGAAAGAAGCTTCTTTTGAAAAAGCTACTGAAAAAGATTGTATAAAAAAATTAATTGAGAATGCAAAAATTGTTTGGGTAGATGAAGCGCATCATTCCGTAGCAAGTAGTTACAGGTTTATATTAACACAAATAAAGAACGCTGAATATATCGTTGGTGGCTCTGGGACTTTGTTCAGAGAGGACAATACAGATTTGTATATTGAAGGATTAATTGGACCCTTAATACACAATACAAATTATTCTGATTTAATAGGGCAAGGCTATTTAATTGCTCCTACGATTCATATGATCAAGTTGCCTCGAAATATTAAACCTTCAGGAGATACTTATCCTACGATTTATAAAGAATGTATAACAGAAAATGATTATCGCAATGATATTATAAAACGAGTGGTTCAGAATTTAGAGTTAAGAGATAAGTCTTCAATGATTTTAGTATCAAAGATTAAACATGGAGAAATTCTTCAAAAACTAATTCCAGGATCTGTGTTTTTGCAAGGTAAAGATACGTCTGATTTTAGAATAAAAACATTAAAAGATTTGAAAGATAAAAAGTTGATGTGTTTGATTACAACTTTGGGTAATGAAGGATTAGATATTCCAAATTTGGATGCGGTTGTTATTGCAGCAGGTGGTAAATCAGCTATTTTAATATTTCAAAGATTGAGGTGTTTGACGCCTTATAAGACAGACACTGAAGAAAAGAAGCATGCAATAGTTGTGGATTTTCTGGATTCTAACAAGTATTTGAAAGCACATAGTAATAAACGGAAGAGGCTGTATAAGTCTGAAGAATTGTTTAAAGTAGTAGAAAAAGATGCAAGATAAAAAGCACCTCCTTACTATATTTTGTGTATAATATATTGAACATTAAATAAAGGAGGAGGTGAATTGAAATGTTCTTGGTTTATTTTATAAGCGTGGTTGGAGCTTTTGCAATAATAACCTTGGTTATCAAGGGCGCTTACCGCTCTATACTTGGTGATTATTTATGGTCTGAGAAAAGAAACCCGCACTATTGGGAGCTAATAAAAAAAGTGGAAGCGGAGAAGGAGGAAGAAAATGAAATATAAGATTATAGAGTCGGGCGGAGAGTTGCTTGATCGAGCAATTGATGAGAATTGGGAAAGTGAAGTGGATTGGGAAGAAGAAATGATTATTGAAGGGGAGTGGACACTACCTTTAGAGATTTTAGCTCAAGTAGCAGAAGATGGTAGTATTCCAACTGGTGATGAATTAGGGGGAATTGCTTTTGAAAAGATGCGTGAAGTTGTAAGTTGGTTGCTTGATAAAGAGTATATAAAAAAGGTGTAAAAATGATAAAATCTAAAAAAGAAGAATTCTTTACTCTCAAATTTAAATGTAAATGTGGGAATATTTTGAAATGGGGAGTAGGAACAAATGCAGTAGTGAGAAAAATTTGTGAGTGCGGAAAAATTTATGTTTTAGATAAAGCAACATTATCTTTGCACGAAGAGCAAGAGTAAAAGTAGTGGAAAATACTTAATATGAATATTGATCCAGTAGAATATAATCGCTTAATAGATACTTTAATCAAGCAACAAAAAGAGATTAAAAGGCTCAAGAACCTGCTTGAATTTGAAGAACCAAAAAACTTTAAGAAAAAACACAAAAAGAACATAACTTTAGATGATCCCATAGAAAAATGGAATTGTCAACACTTTATACGTTATTTTTTGAAGTTGTATAAAAAGGCATATGAAGAAGATTATTTAATGCCTCCTTCAGCCTGGAAACTGGAAGCATTTAAAATTACTCATTTCTGGGAAAGGCATAAAGATTTAACTAAAGAACAGTTTAAAGAGTTTATTACTTGGTTATTTGCAACAGCGGCAGAGGATTATATAATTAAGATGTTTTTAATAACGAATGATAAACAGTTAGAAAATTTTAAAAAATCTGTGGCCAAAAACGAAAAAGATGTGTATAATATAGAGAAGGAGATAAGAGAAGCTACTAAAGATGAACCGAAGTTAGATATAAGTGTAGAGGAAGTACAGAAAAAGTTGAGGAGAGCGGTGGATAAATAGTGTAAAGGGGTAAAATGTATTCAATTTCAGACGTAAACGAATTAAAAACAAAAATTTTAGATAATTGTCCCAAATGCAAAGGTAAAGGACGCTATATAACTCCTAAAGGTTTCGTGTTATGTGAGTGTATTGATAAGTTTAGGCGTTATGTTGATATGCTTAATGCAAATATTCCAAGAAGTTTTTGGGATCTTGAGTTTGATCAAAAATATTTCACATCTAAATTTGTAGAAGAAAATAAAAGGTCTTTGGATATTATTGCTGACTATTTAAATCATCTATCTAATGCAGTTAAGACTGGAGCAGGTTTATATATTTGGGGTTCTTATGGTGTAGGAAAAAGTTTTATAGGATGTTCAATTTTAAAGAAGGCTTTAAACCAGAAGTTTAAAACGTATTTTGTTTTACTTTCGGAATTGATAAATTTGGCTCATAGAGCTTTGCGTGATAATGAAATAAAAACATTCCTTTTGTATATAATTGAAGAAGTGGATTTTTTGTTAGTTGATGAAATAGATAAAAAATACAAAACAGAATTAATTGATGCTCTTTTGGATGAATTATTTAAGAAAAGATATTATTCAGGTAAACCTTTTATTATAACATCTAACAAAGAACCTAAAAAAGTTTTAGAAGGCTTTGGGAAAAGTGTTTGTGAAGTTTTTTCAGAAAGAATAATTGTTGTTCCTTTGGTAGGTGAGAGTTTTCGTCCAGAGATTTTAAAAGATATTAAAAAGGAATTGTTAGGCGGAGAAAAATGAAAACTATACCATATAGATGTGAAGTATGTGGAAATAGAATAAGTTTATATCAAGAAGATATGGATGTTGGGTTATTAGGAAAACCGAAAATAAAAGAACGGTCAACGTTAGATTCTTTTGTTATGTATTGCGGAATTTGTAAAATGTCTCGAACTTTTGTAAAGGAAACACCTAAATGGTTAGAAGATCACGATCCAAATTTTCCACCTAAGGATAAAGTATGACAAAATTTAACGATACTACAACTGAAAAAATTATTCTTGCATATCTACTTAAAGATAGCAATTATATAGGTGAAGCGTCTACTAAAATCAATATTTCAACATTTTGTGATGAAAATAATAGAAAATTATTTGATTTAATAAGTAGATATTTTAAAAAATATTGTAAAGTATTATCTCGTGATGTTTTAGAAAAATTTTTAAAGAAGAATGAAAAAGAGTTTTCCACAGATCTTCAACTTGCTTTGTTATTATTATATGATGATATTTTAAAAATTCAAATAGATGATAGTAGTTTTAGATTTTATCTTGATGAATTAAAAGAGTTGGAAATTAGACGTGAATTATATAGTACTGCTTCTAATGTTATTGAAGATTTAGGTAGTGATAAGGTTATTTCTGATTCATTGTCTGAAATTACGGAAAGGATTTTGCATATTAAAACATTAGACTCTTCGGAAGAAATTGTTCGGAAATTACTTCTTGATGAAGATCCAGATAAGAGATGGGAAGAATATTTAGATAGGAAAAAACATCCTGAAAAATATAAAGGAATTCCTTATGGAATGGATGAATTGGATCAGATAACAGGAGGACTTTTTCCTTCGAAACTTGGAATGGTCTTCGGTCGAATGAAGCACGGTAAGTCCCGTTTCTTATTCAATGTTGGATGTAATGTTGTTGATTTAGGTTATAAAATTATGTATATTACTATTGAAATGGAATTAGAAATGCTTCAATTAATGTGGGAAAGCAGATATACTGGAATTAGTTTGAATGATATAAGGGATGCAAAATTAACTGAAGACGAAGAAAAGATTTATCGAAATGCTTTAAACCAACTTAAAGAAAAGAAGTGTCCGTTTTATGTTATTGATATTGCGCGAGGAGTAAATCCATCAGGGATTGATTATGAAATTATGTTGCATCAAAAAATGTTCGGAGTTAAACCTGATGTTGTTTTAATTGATTATGCAAATTTAATGAGACCTGATGGGCGTTTTAGAGATAGGTCAGAAAAATATGATAATGTGTTTCGTGAATTAAAAGAGGTTGCTCGCGCTCATAAAGTATCTATTTTAACAGCAGCTCAACAAAATCGTAGATCGTTAGATACGCGAAGAGAAGAAGTAGATACAGAACATGTAGCCCTTTCTGATATGTCAGCGGCACATTGTGATTTTGTCTTTAACATTTGGCATGGTATGAATGCTGCTGAAGAAGCTGCTACACAACATGCAAAACGGGTTTATTTGAAGATTGTAGCAAGTCGTTATAGTGAATCAAAAACTGTTGAATTGTTTGCTGATTTTAGTGTAAATTTTATGGGTGATTTTGAAAAATTACAAGAAATTTGGAGAAGGGCAAAAAAAGATGAACAAGAATTTTAAAAAATTAAATTTAGATGAGCTTAAATCACAAGTTGATATTGTTTCTTTGATAGAAGAATATGGTATAGATTTAGAAGTCTCTGGTGATAATTATATAGCTTTGTGTCCTTTTCACCCAGATAATAAAACAAAGAGTTTTTTTGTATGTCCAGCTACTAATACTTGGCATTGTTTCGGTTGTAAACGTGGATCAAGTGTTTTTGATTTTGTTATGGAAATAGAACATAAAACATTTTGGGAAGCAGTTCAACTTTTAGCTGAAAAAATAGGATATGTAGATATATTTTCTTTGGATACTTTACAAAAGAGATTAAAGAGGTTGAAATCTGAAAGAGATAATATTGGTATATCTAAATTTCGCAAAGCACGTGATTATATTGAAGGACAAATTTATAAAAAAATTAAAGAAAATTATGATACTGCAAAAAATGTTCTAGCTTCTCAAGAGTATAAGATATATATTAAGAAATTAAAAGACTTGTGGAAATGGTATGATGAAGGACAACAATGGTTTGATTTGCATATTTATCGTTATAAGAGTGGAGAGAATATTGATTTGTTATTTTTAATCAAAAAATTACAATCTTTTTATTCTAAATTTTTAGAAAAATTTGGGCTTTTTTCTTTTGTCTGAGTGTATTATTAAATAGAGGTCTTTATGAATTTTTACTTTAAAGGATTTTGGAATAAATATGAAGGTAGAGATTATGGTGTTTGTAGTTTTTCAATACCTGAGTATGGAATATTGCATCGTTCTTTAGTTATTGATAATAAAGATGAAATTTTGTTAGATTTTGTTTCTCTTCTTTTGATGTTTGAATTTGTATATTTAAATATTGTTATTTTTAAAGGAATTGATTCTTTTATGATTTATAGTTCTAATGATAGGATTTTAAAATATATGAAAAATAATAATGTTCCAAAAAAAATTATTCCTTTTAAGGAAACTTTAGATTCTTTTACTAGACATATCATTAAAAATACCGGTATTCCTATTAATTTTTTAAAAGTTCCAATGAATAAAAATTTAGCGCTTCTTAATGTAGGTTCAATGAAATTAGATGAAAAATTAGCAGAATATTTTAAATTTTTATCGGAGGATTCTAATGATACAAGTAACAGTTAAGAATAATGTTTTTACAATTCCAAAAGTACCTCGTCAGGATATTTCAATGACTAAAATTGATTGGCTCGCTAAAAGATTTTATAAAACAAGAAATGAAGAGTATATAGGTACTTTGATTTGTATTGCTTCTCGATATATAAAAAAAGTTGCAAGTTCCTTTTGTAAAAACGTTGGAGATGCAGAAGAGTTAAATCAAGAATTAAAAATTGATTTAGTAAGATTACTTCGTGGGTGGAAACCAAAAAAAGAGTTGTGCTTTCATTATTTAATGAAAAGACAATTTTACAATTTTTCTTGCAATTTTGTTAAAAAAATAAAAGCTCCACCGTTTGTTGATATTGATCAAGTTCAACAAAGTTTATTTTCAGGTGATAGTTTTGTTAAAAATTTTGAAATAAAAGATTTAATTGAAAAATTGGAAAGACAAGTAGATGATAAGACAAAGAGAATTTTTGAAATGATGTTACGCGGGATTACTAATTTTGAAAAAATAGGAAGGGAGCTTAATATTACAGGAATGGTAGTACGAAACAGATTAAGAAGATGTGAACCTAAACTACGAAAATTATTGGAGGTGAAAAATGTATCAAGTTACTAAAGAAGTTGAATGGAGCGCTGCACATCGATTACTAAATTATAAAGGAAAATGTGCAAATATCCACGGGCATTCTTACCGAGCAATTTTTACATTTGAGGGTAATACTCTTGATGAAAATGGTATGGTTATTGATTTTACTATTTTAAAAGAAAAGATTCAAAAATGGATTGATGAAAATTGGGATCATGCACTTATATTGAGCCATGAAGACCCTCTTTTAAATATTACCAAAACTAATAAACATTTTATTATAAATGGAAATCCAACGGCAGAAAATATGGCGGAGTTTTTGTTTTATTATTTTCGTACAGAATTTACAAGAATTAGTCTTATAAGTGTGGGGGTTTTTGAAGGATCAAAATCAAGTGCAATATACACTTCAAAGTAATAGGAGAAATTTAATGATTGAAAAAAAATTACCAGATGTTCAATCTTTAAAAGATGCTCGTGGAGTTCCTCTTTATAGAGTAGGTGTTGAAAATGTTAATTTTCCTATATTGATAGGTAGAAAAGAAAGAAGATATCAAATAACACAGGCAATTATTTCAATGTATGGTGATCTTAAAAAAGATATACGCGGTACAAACATGTCTCGTTTTATGGAAGTTTTAATGCAATATCGTTATAAAAGAATGAACTCAAAAAAATTAAAAGTGTTTTTGAAAGAGTTAAAAAAGAAACTCAAGACTAAAGATGTTTATGCGGCTATTAATTTTAAATATTTTATTCCTAAAGAATCACCTGTAAAAAAGATAAAAGGGATTCAAGGATATGATTGTGTTTTTGTTGGTCGATTAACTTCTGATAACTATGATTTTTATTTTGAAGTGTCAGTTCCAATAACTACTTTGTGTCCTTGCAGTAAAGAAATAAGTAAATATGGGGCTCATAATCAAAGAGCTATTATAACTGCGCGGTTAAAATTTTCGGAAAAACCTTTGTGGATTGAAGATGTTGTTTCTTTGTTAGATTCGATGGGTAGTTGCGATATTTATCCAGTATTGAAAAGACCTGATGAAAAGTTTGTTACAGAAACAGCGTTTAAAAATCCAAAGTTTGTAGAAGATGTTGTGCGAGATACAGCGCTTGCTTTAGATAAGATATCTTGTGTTGAGGGATATAGTATTAAAGTAACGTCATTTGAAAGCATCCACGCACATAATGCTGTTGCTTATTTTAAAAGGAATTGGGATTTTTAAAATGAATTATAATGATATTTTAATGATATGTGATTTTTGTGGGAAGAAAGTAAAATTTGGAGAGATGGATCAAGTATGTTTACGTAAATTAACTGAAGAAGAAGTTGAAAAATTTAAGGAAGAAGGAAAAATTCCTGCTCTTTTAGAATTTGTTATGAGATGTGATCAATGTAAAGAAAAAGGAATTCTTACAACGCTTCAAGGTTATAGTATAGATACTACGCCTGTTAAACTTATTCCTTGGGAAAAAACAATAGAGATGACTGTTGATAGGGAAATTGGAAGATTTCGTGCTGAAACATTTTCAAAGAGGAGGAAGAAATGAAATTACAAAAGGAATGGGAACAAAGATTAAAGCTTTTTGAAGAAGGTAATAAGCTTCATGTAAAAGGTTGTATACTTTATGCGGAGGGGAGTAAATTTTATGTAAAAGGTGATGAACTTTGTGCAGAAGGTTATAAATTTCATGCAAAGGGTAATAAGTTTTATGCAAAAAATGAGCTTCATGCAAAAGGTAATAAGCTTAGAGCAGAAGGTGATAATCTTTGTGTAGAAGGTGATGATCTTCTCAAGCAAGCTGATAAACTTTGGGCAGAAGCTATTCTTAAAGTTTATGGTAATATCAAGATGAAACGGAAAAATTGGAATGAAGAACATCAATCTTACGAATATCATTTAGAGAATGGTGAAGTATATGGGTTTTGAAAAAGAAGAAATGAAAAATAAAATAATAATCGGAGTAGATGAGGTTGGTCGTGGAAGTCTCGCGGGTCCAGTAGTTGCAGGCGCTGTTGTTTGGAAAG
>JAGMCF010000217.1 GCA_023129415.1 Candidatus Cloacimonadota bacterium | reverse complement strand
TATAGGCCAGAAAGGCCAACCAATTGGATATGGAGGTTGGGTATAATTAAACTGTTGCCACCATGATGATGGCCACATATTTGGCTCTGAATTTGGAAATTGCCATCCATCAGGATTAGGTCTAAAACCAAGATCATATTCTGGTTCAATAAAATTCGGTGCATCAGGCAAGCCATGATAACTTCCTACTCCAAAATTATCCTCTGCTTTTATATAATAATCAACGCCATCAGCAGTTACATAATCAGCAGTAATTTCTGCTTCGTATGTATTCCCATAAGTATTAGTCATCTCAACTTCTTGATAGGTTAATTGTCCCGTTTTCCTATAAAATAAACCAGCATAAGCTAATTCATTTGTAATATCAGTAATTTCAGCACTGATTGTGATAGGGGTATTGATGGTTAATGTAGTTACAGGATTATGCGTAATAACAGGTGCTTCATTAGGTAAAATAGCAAATTGATAGGGATTATTCATTGGATCAACAGATGGATCGGATGAGGTTGTTTGACCATCAGTAGCAGTGATGTAATAATCTAATCCTGGTGTTTCCACATCACTTCCGGGAATGATACCTTGCCAGATTTCACCTTTTCCAGTTTGATACATAGATACATATTGATAAACAGATTCAGTGGTATTTTTGTAATAAAGTATAGCACTTTCCGTATATGGCTCAATTTCATCAGTAATTTCAACTTCAATAGTAAATTCAGTTCCTTCTGCCCAGGGTTGATTGTGTAAATCAAGTGTTGCTTGTGTTCGCTCTATTTGTGGAGCATCACCTGGAATATATGTACCTGATGTTGTAGCCTGGTTACCATCATAATTTACAACAACTTCTACATTTCTGATTGTACCATTAAATATTGGATTACTAGAATAATAACGCACAACATAAGTATTTGCTACTTGGGATGAAATATAGTCCAAAATCTCATCAAAATTTGAATAAATATTAAAATAGGCTCCATTCGTTGCAGATGTGATTGAACTAAAATCATCATATAAGCCTGATTCGGTTAATGCAAATAAAGTAATTGAATTATTAACACAGGTATTTAAAGCATCTATTTCTGAGGCCCCACCTTGATCTGGAGTTTCATCTGTTATTATTATAAATATCTTCTGTGCACCCGGTCTAAAACTAAAACTATTAGCAGATTGAACAATTGCATAATATCCAGGTTCAGTTCCTCCACTAGCATAGTTTCTTGCCCAAACATCATATTTAAAATAATTAGAATCATTAGTTAAAATTCCATTGTCTTCAATAATTGGATTTCCTCCATATGCACTTTGCCCATATCGACATAATCCTAAAGCAAAATCAATCCCAGCTGCAACCAAATTATCGACGAAATCGAGCACATTGTTGCTTACTGCATTTATTTCACCACTCATACTTCCACTATTATCCATTAAGAAAACAATATCTGCTCTACGAGACCCACCCCCTGTTTCTGGTGGAGTTACATCAAAATAATCTGTTTGCAGTGTTCCATTCTCATATACTTGAAAATTGGATTGTTCTAAATCAGGAAAACCTACTCCAAAGGTATCTACAGCAACATTCATATAAATAAATGGGAAATTCTGTGAATTTAGACTTATCATGGTAGCAGTAAGCGGCTCTGGTTCTTCCAATTCAACACAAATATCATCTATATACCAGCCAGAATATGTTACCGAGTAGTCAGATGTAAAATGAAATGCAAGTTGTATAGATTCATTTTGATAGGTGGTTAAATCAATCATTGTTTCGCGCCAATTACTACTGCCAGAACGGCTGCTAACTTCTGTCCAAATGCTTCCTCCATCAGTAGATATTTTAACTCTACCGTAGTCATAGCCACTTTCAATTGAAAACCATTCCCAAAAATATAATTTAATTTCAGTAGCAGTTCCTAAACTGATAGTTGTGCTTATCAGCCAATCATCTGCATAATTTGAATAGCTGCCATTTAAGTTTGTAGCAGCACAGTTTGTTGATTCATAACCACTATTTGGTCCACTTGTGGGAGCACCAATTTCCCAACTTCCAGAAGTAGTCCATAAACCTACACCTGATTCAAAATCTTCTTCGAATTCTGCAGCGTAATAAGGTACGACCACCACCGCTCCATTCTGTGCAGCCATAGCATCTGAAAATTCGTTATTTATATAATATTTGCTATTCCCCTGACTTGTTCCTGGGTCATTGCAAATTATATGAGTATCATTGTAGCCTTTTGCAACTACAAAGTGCCCCCCGGCTCATTCGTAACCTCTATTTGAAAGATGGCCGGCTATCACAGCCACGATAACAGGATGTCCTGCATCAATCTCTTGTTTAAGCCTTTCTATATCCCAATCGTTTGCTTTATAGCTATTCGTAAATTCTCCATATTCTTTTGCAAGTTCCTCAAGTTTAGTGGTATTTGTTTCACTTCCATTATAATTGTTTATCGGATCTCCATATTTTTGATAAAGCCAATCATCTATATTCTTAATGCCCTGTTCAGTGGGAGTTGTGGCATTGTAATAACAAAATACCATCAAAGCACTTGTTTGCCCACAATTCTTTGTCTCACTCCAAATTCCTGGAGGTACTTGAGCCTTAAAGAGAACATAAAGAGGATTCTCATCAGTTTTTAAGGGATGATGCTTTCTATCAATATGCCAATTTACTTTGCTACTCCGAACTATTTTGGGAGCCTGAAGCAACTGCCCTTTGGGAATTGATGGTTTATCTTGAGAAGCATAAGATAAGCTAAATACCAAAATGAATAATATAATTAATACACTTTTTTTCATTCTTTTTTCCTCCAAATTTAATTTTATAAAGCTTCCCTCTCCATAAATATGGTTAATTATGTAACTTTACTTATTAAGCTGTTCCAAATCAATTACCAAGATTTCATATTCATCATCATTGATTTCTATTCCCATTCCAAATTCTTTTGCCTGTTTTTTAGTTAATTGTGCATTTACTTCATCAGGAGTAAGTTTATACATTGCACCAGAAAGAAAATCAATAACTAATCCTACTGGGCCACCTAGTATTAAATTACCTATTACCCAAGTATCAAATTCCTTATCAATTTTCATTGTTACAGGCTCGTATCCTTCTTTAGTAAATTCCAACTCGTATTCGGTTCCTTTTTTCAATTTGATTACAGTAGGGGTTATATATTCTTTACCATTGACAATTACGATTGCACCAGTTGGAGTGGAGGGTTATATTTCATCCTAATCAATCTGCAGAAATTTGCAAATCCTTCTTTGAATAGCCGAATATGGGTATAACCTCATAAGACAATTTCACATTGCTATTTGCACTTAAATTTGTTCTAAACAATATATTTTTCCACCAACTAATACCATAATAACATCAGTCAGCGTATTTATCTACAAATATAACCAAAGGTCACAAAACTCATTTTACTTATTAGCATACTGTATTAAAATCCGATAATCGACTGCTTGGGGAGTTGGTGAAATGCGTTCAAGTGATTTTATTTCACCTTTTTCCAAAATCAAAGGTTGCCATCCGTAATTATCGATAATCTCATAACCCGAGGAATCAAGAAATTTTATTTTAACTTCAGCGTTTACTTGATATATACTCATATTTCGGAACTTTGCTCTTACTTTAATTAAATTGCCAATAGGTATTGCTTCATTGTCTATTACAGAAATAGATGGTTGAAGTCTAACATCTTTATATATTACATATTCAGTTTCCTCTACTCTCGGTCCTCTATCTTTTGTTGCTCTATACATACCACTACAACCTAAAATTGTAATAAAGACAAAAAGACAGATAGTAATGATTATAGTTCTTCTCATGATTTCTTACTCCTTTCTTTTTTCGTAATATTCTTTTTCCTTATTAGGGGGATGGTTTTCTCTTACCAGAAATTACTTCTTCATAATTATCGGTTCCAGGGGTTGGTGTTACCATACTTTTTCCGCCAAATACAACATGGGGACCATGGTCATCGCGATTATTACTACCCCGATATTCGGGATCCAAATCTGTAACAATATCTTTTTCTTTAAATAGATTAAGAAACTGCTGATAAGTCATATTTGCTGCTACAGTTCCTTCTTTCTTGTAAATATTGAACATTTTCTCTGTAGGTGTACAACAACAGATACCACCTAAAATCCAAGGAGATGTACCTGGAATATGTCCAATGGGATCAATACCATATTTAACATTAGGAGGTATGCTTGGTTTCATCTTAAATTTTGGGGGTGCAGCACAACTACTAATAAGCATAATTGCAACCAGAAATATTGATAATTTAAGTTTGGGAATCATTTTTTCTCCTTTTGGTATTTACTTTAACATATTTTGCTTGTATCATCATCTCTTTTTTAAGTTTTCTTTAATTTTCTCATTTTTTGCTTTTACTTTTTCCGAGATAGAAGTATGATCCACATTTAAGTTATGTAAATTATTCATGGAGATGAGATAGATTGGTTTAGCTAAACTTTGTGTTTGTGATGGTATAAAATACCAATTTTGTTCATATGATTTAAGATATTGTTTCCCTTTTCTTTTCGAATCACTATAATAATCAATATTTAAGACACATTCTATATCATTTTCTGCTGGTAAGATAGACATATAAATTTCTCCTGAAAGTGAATACCATACTCTAAGGTCAGCTTGGGCTTTTCCAGCTAACAAATCCCCTATAATAGGTATTTGTTTAACAGCAGTTTTTGCAACAGCGCTTACAACTTTTCTTGCAGCTTCTCCAGCAAATCCACCTTCAGTTTTAGCTTGAAAATAAGTATCATCTAATTCATAGCCGGTTCCATATTTAGTTCCTGATAAAGAAACATCAAAACCACTTTCTTGATAAATTCCTTTTTGATAATTCGCAAATTGTCCTGTAACAACATCTGCTCTTTTATATGGACCTTTCCCTAAATCTACGATAAGGAAAATACATTTAGCTTCATTATTTCTGGGTAATAGTTGATTAGATGGAACTATTGAGGTATACTTGTTCCAATACCTGTCTGCGTCATCCTGATATCCCAATTTATCAGACATAAATGATAATTTCAACCATCCAAATGGAAATTCTGGCTTTAATTTAGTAACCTTTCTAAATGCGACACTGGCTTCATTGGGATCATTTAGTCTTTCATAACATAAGCCTTCCATAAAATGAACACAGGCAATATCATCTTCTTGACCCGTTTTTTCACCTTTATCGGAAAGACGGGCTTTTGCAAACTCAATCCGTGCTTTTTCATAATTATCCATCTGAAAATAACAAATTCCTTTATAGTAGTGGGCAAAAGCTAAATCGTGAGGTGTACCACGATATGGTCTATTAGATTCACTTTTCAAAAAACCTAATGCAATTTTTCCTTCAGACAATTCAGCTGTCATGCTTTTTATAACAGCATCATAGCTCCGAAGAGCAGATTGGTAATCACCCAATCTAAATTGAGAATCAGCCAATATCAATAACACCAATGGGTATGAAGGGTCCTTCATTGCTTTTTTGCTTTCAACAAAATACTTCAATACAGCCTCAGATTCATTAAATTTTCCTTGATGATAAGACATATTCGCCTGTTGTAAATGTGGAATTTGTGCACAACTTATCAGGAAAATCAATGTTAAAACAACAGCTATACATTTAATTGTTTTCATAATTACTCCTTTGTTTTTTATAATATTTTTAACAAATTAACATTAACACAGAATTACCAATCCATAATTCCTTTTGAAAATTTCTTTTTTATTTCAAATTCATCAGCCCATACAATCTCATTTGTCTCAGTATCAATTAAGTGCATTGAAAGACGGTAATAGGTCAAACTCTTTGTTCTTGATCGTTTTTCAATAGATGAAAGAGAACCAGACAGAAAATAATCAGCACCAATAACTTTCCCAGCACTTTTTACAGTATTAGGATCCATTATACCTGAACCAGCCAAGTCAAATTGAGATGTCATTTCATCAATCTTTGAACGGTCAACAAATCGTAATGTTCCAGATTTTAGTAACTGAATTTGTAACTTATCTGCGATTGATCTAGTATCAATATGCTCACTTGTCTTATTGGAAACAAGTATTAATGCGATTACTTTTTTTTGACCTACACTTCCTAGGTTGTTAATAATTGAATTATACATACTTTCTGCCATCATTTTCATATCTGTATCACTGAATTTATCATCCATCTGGGTAGTTTCACCGGGTGACACATATACAGATGAACCAGAACATCCAATTAGAAGAATAAGAATAGATACACATATTACAGATAAACTCAATTTCTTAACTTTCATTTTTACTTCCTCCTTGATATTAATTGTTTTTTGCATTCTACTTATCTGTGACTTCATTTTTAAACCATTCATTTATTCCATTGTTTATGAGTATTCTCCAACCTTTAATAGCTGCACTTGATACAGAAGTATCCATTGATGGTATCTCATCGTAAAAACTTTTAACAATAATTTTTTCTTCTAATTCCACCAAACTCATTATAATAGAAGCCCTTACAGATCTTTGACCACTTAACCTGAATTTCTTGCTCAATGATTCTGTGATATCTTCAGATGTTGCAGTTAAGAACAATGCATAAGTACTATCAGTTGCTTCAAGTGATTCCAATGCTTTTTTCTTATCTAATTCCCATTCAAGAGAACTAATTTCTACTTTGGTGTATGCTGCTAATCCATTTTCCGATTCTATCTTTGCTGAACCATCGCTTCCCAATTCAAGATATACTCTTCCGGTTTTGTCTTCAACATCTTTCTGTTCCTTGTTTTTAACTATGGTATATTGCAATATCTCTTTACTAACTAATGGAACATCGGTTGGTGTATGTACTTTAAATCCGTTCTCAATTAGAATACTTTCCAATATAGAAAATAGCGGATTATTAAATTCAATTTTATTATCTTCATTAATTGCAAAACAAAATATTGAAATTTTATCACCTTTTTCTGGAATTCTAGCCCAACTTAATGAGAAAAATCCAAATATTATCATAAACAGAATACTAAGTGCAGCAACAAACTTTTTCTTATTATTAAGCATAAATCCTTCTCTTTTGTTTTTTTAATGGTGATAATAAAAACGCATAGTTTTCTTGGTAGGTTGTCAGGGTATTAAAAGATACCCCGACAACCATATTATCAATAACTATCTAAAATGAATAACCAACCATTATTGAAATAGTAGAATTTTTAAAATCATCTTCAAATACAGAATCATCGACGGTTGTCAAACCTAAGTTATAACGAACATCAATAACAGCAGGTCCAACAGCAACTCCACCACCAAAAACTAAGCCAAAATCAGTTGATTTTACATTTTCAACATCACCTTTTTTATCAATTCCCATTGCTTCCACAGCATCTCCAAGTTCATCAGTATATTCATATTTTGCACTCATATTAAGACCTAAAGAAGGTCCTAATAAAATATTAGGTTTAATGTTACTTTCCATAGATAAATTTAATTTTGCTAAAATGGGGATTTGAATATAGTTATATCTGAAAATCAGAGTACCATCAATATCACCTTCAGATGATTTATATTTTGCTCCCTGCATAGAGTAATAAAGTTCTGGTTGTAGAGCGAACATTTCATTAACACTATAAGTAATGAATCCACCAACTGCAAGCCCTATCCTCATTTTTTTTTCTAACCCTTCCTCATCAGCATCATCACCTGTGAACGTAGATAAATTCATTCCTAATTTCACTCCTTTTCCTGTTATTCCCTGTGCAAGAAGTGATGTTGAAAATAATAATACCAACACCAATGCACCAATAATTTTACTTTTTTTCATTTCTCTTTCTCCTTTTTACTTATTATTTGTTTTTATTTTCTATCAATTTGATTACTTACTACTTTTTACGGTCCTCTTATCATCTCAACATCCCATTTTTTTTCTATCTTTGCGAAAGTTGATAACTTTCGCAAAGTTGCAGTAAATAAAAAAGGACGCAACTTCCAAAATGTCCTTCTTTAAGGTATCGCCATACCCAGTCAGCAAGACATAAGAAAGTGCGCCCATAACGGACGCAATATTCCTACCCGTTCTGCTGACTTATGAAATTGGCGATTTTTAAAGAAGAACCAGTAAAAAAGTGCAAAAATTAAAATTATTTAAAATAGCTAATTCATAATATCCCTATTCTATTTATAAATCACTTATTAAATCATTATATTCATCAATATTAATTTTTATTTCCCTTAAAATTTCTTTAATCAAAGGACGAGCTAAAACTCTATTTTTATGGTGTGGAATCGTTGTATATCTACCATCAGGGTGTTTATAAAAAACATGACTTCCTTTCTGTCTTATTCTCTTAAAATCTAACATAAATAAAAGTTTTTCCATTTGTTTCGCATCAATAATTTTAAGCTTACTCAACCTGCCACCTCAATTTGTTGAATACCTATAAATTCTGGTAACAGTTTAATTTCATCTTTTGGCATTTGTTCCAAACATAAGTCAATAACTTCTTTTAAGTTTGTTTGCAATTCATCCAAAGTTTCACCCTGAGTATGTGCACCTGGAATTGAAGGAACGAGTGCTACATATAAACCTGTTTCTAAATCCTTCTCAATAAAAGCTGTTATTTTCTGCATTAGTACCTCCAGCTAATTAAAAGATAAATAGCTAAGTCATAATTTCGTTTTCTTTCCAAAAAAAATAGATTAACAAATTCAGAATAATTTTCTCTAATTAACTTATGACGAAATACAAAATTTTATTCATGCTTGTCAAATTTATTGATTGCAAAAATAATTTCTATGGTTTTATTATCCCCAGCCAATTCCCAAGCAGGAAATTTAGTCTTCCTATTAATAAAGAGATACGAGCCATAATTGTATATCCAAATGCAGCTCCAAAACTAACCATAAGGAAGTATATTCCAACCTTTGCTGTTGTACCAAATGCTCCTTCATGTTTTTTACTAAAGAAAAAGTATATTATTCCTGTCAGTGTGCCAATAATTAAAAGAATTTGTCCTATTATAGATGCTATGCCATCAGCTTTAAAGGGATTCAGGATAGTAGCAGTTAGCTGATTTATTACATCAGATTTTAAATAACGGACAAAAAAGATACCAGCAGTTGTGCCAACAACCAATGCAATCGGGTATCTGCTTACCCAATCAATTTTGGGAAATAGACGGCACAGCATCAGGATTCCTAAAATGGCAGGAATAATAAGTAATAAATTCCCCGAGAAATCACTTTTTAGTTCTAAAAAAAGATTTGGTATAAGAATATAATAGATTGTATAGATAAACCAATAACCAGCAGAAATACCAATGAATATCTGTTCTGCAATTTTGTAAAAAGGGTTATCTTTATATAAAAAACTGAATATACATAAGGTGAAAAAAGCCCCAATCCAGACACCAATTGTTTGCATTGTAAGTTCCATTATTTTCTCCCTATAAAAATTTATCACATAAATTTTTTATAATTATTTCTTGTTTTTATATTATGCTTCTTGTTTAGGGGGTGTAATAATATAAAACGCCTTGGGGGTGTTATAAAAAAATACTTCACTATTGAACTTTCCGAACTATTATATGGGGTAAAATTATTACACCCCCTTTGATTTTTTTGTAACAAAATAACCGACATTACCAACTATAATAAATAGGATAATAATAAGATGTGCAATGGATTGTGCGTCCATTCCTTTTGTAGCAAAGGCTGGACGATTAATTAGTTTTTCATATTCTGCTGCTCCCTTTAGTCCACCTAAAAGACCTATTAATTGTTTTTGTTCATTAATATAAGGTAAGATTGATGGAGCAGAAACAGCTGTTGTGCCTCCAGCAACAGGTCTGCCATAGGCATCGTGAGCCACTTGAATCCATTGCTTAAGACCCGGATCACCTGCAGATAAACCAAAAACAAAACCAATTTTTTCAAGATTATTTATATCATCCAGGATAGGGAGTGAGTCAATCGGAGTTCCGCCTTCATCAGTTGGAAATGTTCCACGGAAGTCCTTTGCCATATGATTCATAGTGACTATTCCACCAGCCTTATATCCCATAGTTACATAATCTT
>JAGMCF010000216.1 GCA_023129415.1 Candidatus Cloacimonadota bacterium | reverse complement strand
GGTAATTACAAACAAGCTCTGGAAATTTATCAACAACTTTTGCTGAAAAATAAAGAAGACGAATTCCTGCAAAAAAAAGTTGAATACTTGAAAGACATAATTCAAAATGAAAATAGAAAAGCACATAATGACATAGAAAGTTTTATGCTAAAAGACAAGGATAAAAAATTTTTCCAAATTTCAGAACAGGTTCCACTATCACAAAAGCCAAGCAAAAATGAGCTAAATAAAATTATAAAGGCAGGTGGAGATTTATCAAGCTATCTTGCAGATAGATTTTCTGATTTAACTATTGACCAATTCTGCTCATTCCTTGTAAGCGTTCTGGGGAAAAATAGGAAATTGAAAGAAATAAAACTATCTGAAATTATCAATGCTTTAGAAAGGATTTAAGATTAATGACAAATTCAAAAATCCTACCCCGGATAAACCGGAACCAAAAAGAATTCACCACCGAGAACACCGAGAAACACCGAACAATAATATTCTAAAAAGTTGAGTAAAAATTTAAAGTGTGTGTATACTCTCTACTAAAGAGTTTACAGTAAATGATGAAAATATTTTGTCATTTGTCCCCTTTCAAATCGGGGATTGTAATTTGAAATTATTTTTGTGAACATTATATGAAACAGTCATGTCCTCGATTTATCGGGGACGCACCCGCCTGCCCGTCTTGGCTTGGTAAGTCATTCCATTTATCTGGAAACCTAAATGTGCCAAGCCGAGACAGAGGCGCCGAGCCTGAAAGGAGTATGAAAATTATTAATAATATAAAAGGTTCAATTTTATGAATAAGATTTTGTTCGTGTCAGTTCGTGTTGTTCGTGGCTAAAAAAGGATTTATATATGAAAAATTCTCAAAGAGATAATTTTAATAAAAGAAATGTATATCAGCTTGAAAACGGAAAGGTCTTTATTAATCCTGAAAAAATCAAACTCATCATTTTTGATAAAGATGGCACATTATCAGACCTTGATATGTGGCTTGATATTATTAAACATCGGGCAAGACTGCTTGGGAAATACTTCAATTTATCAAATGAGCAAACCGATGATATCATCAGAGCAATGGGAATTGAACCAGCTACTAACAAGATTTTAGACATTTCAATTCTTACTCAATCAAGACCCGAGACAGAAAATATCGTTGCAAAAGAACTTGTTAAATTGGGCATCAATCACAAAATAGGTTTTGAAGCCACGCATAGGATTTTTGGTGAAGTGGATAAAGTTACCGATTTAGTGGCAATCGCAAAACCTCTTGGTAATTTGAAAATGTTATTCAAACATATCACTAAGGCTGGAATTAAGATCGCTGTCGCAACTTCTGACCTTGCTGAAAGATGTGAAAAGATTATGGAAGCATTTGGAATTTTAGAATTCATCTCTGCAATTTCTGGTGCTGATAGTATAAAGAATGATAAACCTGCTCCTGATATGGTGCATAAAATATGTGAAAATGTGAATATTCCTCCAGAACAAACTGCTGTGGTTGGCGATAATGTTTGGGACCATCAGATGGCAAAAAATGCTGGATGCCCCTTATCCATTGGTGTTCTCACAGGAAAAGATGATTATGAAACAATGATAGAATTTGCTGATTGTGTGGTGCAGTCTATTGACAATATTAAGATAATAAGTTGAAAATTTAGAACATTATAAAAATAGAGATTATCATGAAAAAAATATTTATTATTCTATGTTATTTATTCTTAATTAATACAATATCTTTTGCTGAGGTACATATACCTTCTGGAGATGTGAATGGAGTATGGACATTTGATAACTCACCTTATTATATTGATGGAGAAATTACTATACCGGATTCACAATCTCTTATTATTGAACCTGGTGTAGAAGTTATATTTACAGGACATTATAAGTTTAATGTTCAAGGTAGATTATTAGCTATTGGGACTGAAATTGACAGCATTCATTTTACAATTGATGATACAACTGGATTTAGCAATATGAATATTCCTGATGGTGGCTGGCATGGAATTAGATTTGACCAAACACCAGCCACAAATGATTCCTCCAAGATTATTCACTGTAAATTAGAATACGGAAAAGCGTTTGGAAATGGTAATAATCACTCTGGAGGAGCAATTTATTTATCACACTTTTCTAATTTATGTATTTTGGATTGTAATATTACTGGTAATCATGCTATTTGTTGCGGTGGAATTTATTGTTATTATTCAAATCCAATTATAAAAAATAATAAAATAAAGGGCAATTTTGATACAGGCATCTTTGGTGGTGGAGGTGGAATTTATTGTAATCAATCTTCACCTAAGATATTAAATAATGTTATCTCTGATAATTCATGCTATACATGGGGTGGTGGCATTGGTTGCCATGGATCTTCGGCTAACGCTTACATCATGAATAATTTGATTAAAAACAATTATGCACGCGCAGCTGGAGGTGGAATTGACTGTATAGGGAGTGCCCCTATAATTGTTAATAATATCATCGCTTATAATGAAGTTTCCCCTCTAGGATCTTGTCATACATCAGGTGGGGGTGGGATAAATTGTTGTGATAATTCTCATCCGACTATTATCAATAATATTGTCGCTGAAAATTTCTCAGGTTTTGGCGGTGGTATTAGATTAAAAAATTGTCATTCTCTTAACCCAATATTTATTAATAACACGATTGTAAACAATATAGCTTATGATTGGGGTGGGGGTATTTTCTGTTATACCGCTGAACCAATAATAACGAATACAATAATATGGGGTAATACAGCTAACAACGGTGGTGATCAAGTTTATATATTTGATGCTTATTACTATCTTGGTTTTTTTTATTGTAATATTCAAGGAGGATTAAATGGATTTGCAGGAGCAGGTTCAGGTAGTAATTTTGGTGGAATATATGAAAACAATATAGATGCTGATCCATTATTTGTTTATCCAGTAAATGGAGATTATCATCTAACAGAATTCTCACCTTGCATAGATACCGGAACTCCAGACACAACTGGTCTTAATCTACCACCATGGGATTTGGATGGAAATATTCGTATCTGGGATGGGAATGGAGATAGTCTTGCTATTATTGATATGGGTTGTTATGAATATGGAGCTCCATCTTATGGAGTTGATGATACACCTGAATATCAAATAGGATTTAAACTTTATCAAAACTATCCAAATCCATTTAGTAATTCAACCAATATCTCATTTAATAAACCCACAAATATACGAGAAAAAATACAAATAAAAATTTATAATATTAAAGGACAACTAATAAAGCAATTCAAAATAAAAAATGCAAAAACCAAAATGAATATAGTTTCGTGGAATGGAAAAGATGAAAATGGAAACTCATTATCAAACGGAATCTATCTGTATCGACTGGAAACAGATAATTATAAATCAAAAATTAAGAAAATGATATTAATAAAGTGAATTGGTTGAACTATTTATCTCTGTGCCCTCTGTGCTTTTTGCCTGTCGGGGCGTAGCGTAGCGAAGACTGATGGCAAAAAAAGGTAAACCATGAGAAAATTAAACATTAAAAAAGAAAAAAACAGAATCATATCATTTATCAAAAAGTATGTTCATAATGCTGGATTCAAAAAAGGTATAATCGGCTTATCTGGTGGATTAGATTCATCTGTTTCTGCTTACTTAACAGTAGAAGCTCTTGGAAAGGAAAATGTTATTGTTGTCATAATGCCATATAAAACACTTTCTTCAGCAAATGTTGAAGATGCAAAAATCGTTGCTGAAAAATTGGGAATAAAGTATTACATCCGTGAAATCTCACAAATGGTTGACAGTTATTTCGACCAATATGAAAAGAATGCAAATAAACTCCGTCGTGGAAACCGAATGGCTCGCGAAAGAATGTGTATCTTATATGACCTCTCTGCAAAAGAAAATGCTCTTGTAATCGGAACTGGAAACAAAACCGAACTTTATCTTGGCTATGTGACACAATTTGGTGATTCTGCATGTGCAATAGAACCTCTTGGTCATCTTTATAAAACTGAAGTATTGCAATTAGCAAAACTTCTTAAAATTCCTACACACATTATCAACAAAACTCCGAGTGCAGATTTATGGCAAGGACAAACTGATGAAGATGAGCTTGGTATAAAATACAAAATCGCTGATGAAATTTTATATTATCTATTGGGTGAAAATCTTTCAGATGAAGAAATTATGAAAAAAGGCTTTTCAATCAATGAAATTAATCACATAAAAAATCTGATGGAAAAATCAGAATTCAAACGCCGAATGCCATTATTATTGAAATAAATTCCAAATTACAAAATCCAAATGTCAAATAAAACCCAAATGTCCAAATTTCAAATGAAATTCAAATGAATAAATGTCAAATTATAAATGCTAACTTCTTTTTCTGAATTTTTTGTAATTTTGATTTTGGAATTTATTTGTTATTTGAAATTTGTTATTTGTTATTTATCATCATCTCTGTGTCTCTGCTGTGAAATAATAATATGAAAAAATTTATTGGAATCTTCCCACCAAAGCGATGTCAGGTTTGTAAAAAGCATCTGTCTACACGAAAATGTCTGAAAATTAAAAGAGATATTTGCTTTCATTGCTGTAACCAAATTCGTATAAAAATGGAATGTCCTTCAAATTGTAAATATGCTCTAAAACAAACCTCAAAAAAGCACGAGCTTATTCTTAATAACTATTCTGAATCTATTGCAGAGCAACAGGAACTTATGAATTTACATCTCAAAAATTGGGCTAAAACCCAAAATCCTTTATTCAATAATATGACTCCTGAAGAATTATCAAAAACTAAAGAAGGGAAAAACAAAGTTAGTGAATTCCTTGATAAATACGAATCAAAACTGAAATCAACTCTAAATTATAATTATGTTCGAGAGCAACTATCAATTCCCATTAAGAAAATTCATCTTAATCATGAAGAAATAGCAGAAAAATTTTTGAATTTAGTTATTAATTTTGATTACGAAGATACAATCGGTCTTCATTTAAATAGTGAACTATACAAAAATGAAGAATATAAAATTAATTATCTTAAAAGAAACTTACAAAACAAAGCTTTCAAAACGATAAAAGTATTTGACCTAATTCGCACTGCTATGAGCAAGGAAAAAAATCAAGCTATAGTTGAATTTGAAATAAACGGTAAACATCCTCTCTCAATTTTATTGAAAAAAATCAATAACCAATGGAAGATAAATAAAAAAGTGTTCGCAAAATCTGAAGTAGTTCTTTCGGAAAATGAATTCATCCAACGGGTGGCTTTTGAATATTCTAAGCAAAACTTTAAAAATGCTTATTCAGATTTGAACAAAAATCTGAAAATATTTCCTGACTCGCCAGACCTTCATTACTACTTTGGTATATATTATTCTTCAAAAGGTAAAGTAGAAAGGGCAAAACAATTTTTCTTTAATGCAATGGAATTAGACCCTGAATTTGTTGAAGCAAAATATAATTATGCATTTCTTTTTCAAGCAGAAGGGAATATGGAAAAAGCACAGATAATCTATGAACAAATCCTTGAACAAAAGGAAGACATTAAAACATTAAATAATTTAGCAGTTATTTATGAACATAATAATTCATTAGAAGAAGCGAAAATTCTTCTTAAAAGAGCTTTGAAATTGAACCCTAATTTTGAATTAGCACAAAAAAATTTAGAAAGGATTAGTAATTCTTCGTCAAACTACGGCAAGGCAAGCAAAACTACATAAAATTAGATAAATCAAATTCGTGAATATTCACCTCCACTTTTTATAAACAATAATTATTAGCGTTCATTCGCGTCCATTAGCGGTTAAATATCTATGCAAACACTAAATCTGCTGAAAAATAGTTGCAAAGCAGTTGCAAATTTTATCAAAAATCGTCCGATAAATTCAGTTACAGAAATTAAAATTACTCGTCTTTGTAACCAAAGATGTCGTCAATGCAATATTTTTGAGAAGCAAACCGAACCAAACCATCTCAATTATACCAACTTTCGCAGAATTGCTCGTAAGTTACAAAAGTATGGCAGTCTTGTTGGTATGATTAGTGGTGGAGAACCTTTATTAAATCCAGATTTACCCAGGATTCTACTCCACTCCAAAAAAGTATTTCCTCTATCTACCTCACTTGTTTCAGGTTTATATTTTGATTATACAAGAATATCTAATATTATGGACATTTGTTTGGGCGAAAATATCAATATTCAAACCTCTTTAGATGGCTTGGATGATATAGGTGATTATCTTCGCGGAGTAAAAAATCATTCTAAGATTGTTCTCAAAAATATGGAAATGATTGCTTCAAAAAAAGATAGGATTCAATCAAAATCATTTGTTTATGTAAATTGTGTATTAAGTGCTCTTAATCTTCATCAGATTCCAGATATCATTCACGCTTGCAAAGATGTTGGTTGGAAGGTTACTATTGGATTGTATCATAATATCATTGAAACTACAAAAGAAGATGATGAAATGAAAATTAAAAATAAGGATAAATTCTTAGAAGTTGTTGAATTTTTAAAAGATAATCCTGACATCCTGAACCTAAATACATTTATTACAGGTTTTCCAAGAATATTAGATAATGATTTCCCTGATTATTGCCCTTTTGTTGACGGAAAAAGAACATCAACACGGCTTACTATTATGGAAAATGGAGACCTACATCTTTGTTTCGGTGATAAAATTGGTAATCTTTTAGGAGAAGACCTAAAAGATATTTTTAATAATGATCCTTACAAAGAAAGGTTAGGACAATATAAAAAGTGTGATGGCTGTTGGAGCAGTTGCTTTACGCAGAAATATCTCTTAACACATCCACAAAATATTAAACAAGCAATTCACCATATAGGAAAATTGTTCAATCTAAAAACAGCTATGAGGTAATAATAATTTAACTACAAAGACATAGTTTTGAATGTTATAAAAATGAGATATAGATAATAATTAATGAAATTAAATAAAACAATCTTATATAAAATATTTTTCTCTATTCTATTTCTTATTTTCCTATTCTATTTTGTAAAACCTAATGAAATTTTAGAAGCCTTTAGACAGGTAAAGATTTTCTGGATTCTATTTGCCTTTTTACTACTTCCATTGAATCTGTTTTTACAATTTCTACGATGGAAATCATTTGTAGTTTTAATCAATGAAAATGTACCAAATAGTAAAATAATAAAATCCATATTTTATAGTTTCTCATATAGCATTTTTACTCCAGCCAGGTTAGGTGAAATCGGTAGAGCATTTCATATTTCTAATTCAAAAAAGGATGAACTGATTGTCCTTGCTTTTTATGAAAAATTTTTTACTTTTTGTGCACTTTTGCTTTTTGTATTATTTTCTCTTGGATTTTTCAAAAATTATCTTTATTTTCTTGGTACCTTTATATTAATTTTTATAATATTGGGATCAAAAAGAATTGGAAAAAAAATCCCATATATCAGAAAATATAAAAAAATTATAAATAAAGTTAATATCCTAAGAGTATTTCTAATATCAATGGTATTTGTGTTTGTTTATATATTTCAGTTTTATCTAATATTAAATGCATTTAAAAATGTTCAATTTTTTCTTTCAATTTTTATGATTTCCATAGTATTCTTTTTTAACTCCTTGCCAATAACATTGAGTGGTTTGGGTATACGAGAATTACTCTCAGTATACTTCTTTAAAGATCTCGGTGTATCACCAGGAAGTGCTACAAGCGCCGCCTTTATAATATTCTTTATTAATATATTAATTCCAACTTTTACTGGATTTATATTACACCTAATTCCTAAAAAAAAGAGCAATTAACTTTTGATAACAATGGATAAATTTTTTGAGGTTGCAAACATTGCTTCCAGACAAGCTGGAAAAATAATCAAAGACTACTTTCATAAGCCAAAAGAGGTATCATATAAAGGAAGAATCGATTTAGTGACCAATATTGATAAGAAAGCTGAAGACGCTATTACAAAAATTATAAAAAAATCATATCCCAATCATAATATTCTTACAGAAGAGAGTGAACATTTACAAAATCCGAATCAGGAATTTTGCTGGGTTATTGACCCTTTGGATGGCACAACAAATTATGTTCATCAATTTCCATTTGTGTCAGTATCAATTGCTTTACAAAAAAATCAGGAAAGTATTCTTGGTATTGTGTATAATCCCATTCTTGAAGAACTCTTTTATAGTGAAAAAGGTAAAGGCAGTTTTAGAAATGGAAATCACATTTCTGTTTCAAAAACCTCTGATATAGGTAACGCCTTCTTAGCCACTGGTTTTCCATATAACATAAAAGATGAAAAACGAAATAACATAAGAAATTTTACAAAGTTAATAAGAAGATGTCGTGGCATACGCAGAGCAGGTTCAGCAGCAATTGACCTGTGTTATGTTGCTGCTGGAATTTTTGATGGTTTCTGGGAATTGGAACTTTGTCCTTGGGATACTGCAGCTGGTATACTCATAGTTGAACAAGCAGGGGGAACTGTAACTAATTTTAATGGATCAAAATTTTCAATCTTTGATAAAGAGATAGTTGCAACAAATAATCGTATTCATAATGAACTTCTAAATATTCTGAACAATAGAGCAAAACTTGACAAAAAAGATTTAAAGATACTTAAGGAATAATTATATAAATTTGTTATTTGCCCGTCCTCCGTCCCTCCCCGATTAAATTGGGGATTATCGGGACTTCGGAGGATGGATTATTTGTTATTTGTTATTTGTTATTTGTTATTTGTTATTTGTTATTTGTTATTTGTAATTTGTAATTTTCCAAGTAACACGCTTCTCTGAAGCGTCTGTCCGAAGGAGCTTTGCTCCTCTACTTATGAACCAGAGGTTCATTTAACAGACGGAACAGAATTCCGTGTTACATCTGAAAATAGCACACTGAAAAATATTGACTAAATTTTGATTTGTTATTTTTATTTTTTACTTTTTACTTTTTGCTTTTTTCCGGGGTGTAGCGCAGTCCGGCTAGCGCGTTTGAATGGGGTTCAAAAGGTCCCGAGTTCGAATCTCGGCATCCCGACCAACTTCTTATTTCGGATTTAGAAATTCGGATTTCGGAATGTAAATTTCTCATTCTGAATTCCGCACTTCGCAGTCCGAACTTTCTAGTGGTGGATGTAGTTCAGCGGTAGAGCCCCGGATTGTGGTTCCGGTTGTCGTGGGTTCGAATCCCATCATCCACCCCATTTTTGTATAGGACCTTTTTCTTTTTGCTTAGTTTCCATAAATAACAGAATGTCTTATAATTTCATTATAGTTTATATCTAACTCTATTTATATGCATAACGGCGGAGTTCAGCCTCACCAAACATCGTCAATAATTTACATTAAGTTTAAAACACTTAACCAATTGAACGAGCCCCGACAACAAACACAACGCGTTTGGTGTCGGGTGCAACGACTGGTTAGGTCGCCATTTGCGACCATTTGAATTGCCTCTTATAGTAACTAGCACACAACTTCCTTGCTTGATTTAAGGTCACCGGACAGCACTGGGCATTTATTTCTTCTTCTTTTCTTTTTTCAATTTTCGTTTTTCCTTTTGAGTAAGCTGGGCCTTTTTCTGTTGTTCCCTTTTGCCTTTATCTTT
>JAGMCF010000215.1 GCA_023129415.1 Candidatus Cloacimonadota bacterium | reverse complement strand
TCTATGCAAGGTGATTTTGTAGAATCTGGGATTGGAAAATTAATCCAGCTTAAATGATAATCTCCACCACCTACAAAAAGAGGATTAATGTAGATGTTTCCACCTAAATTTGTTCCCTGTGAAGGGAAACCACCTTGTATACAGGTATAAGAGATTTGAGGATTATTTGAGCCACTGAAAACAAAACTACTGCTGTTTCCCCAAACGATTGTATTCTTTATAACTGGATTACAAGAATGACTCCAATGTTTATAGCAATAAATTCCTGTATTATTTCCTGAAATGGTGGTATTGGTTATACTTGGTGAACAACCACAAAAGTAAATTCCATTACTATTATTATTTGAGATAATGTTATAGTTTATAGTTGGATAAGAAAAAGCACACCAAATCCCATCATTACCATTATTTAAGATAATGTTATTGCTTATAGTTGGATAACTCCAATTCTGACAGAGAATTCCATCACTGTTATTTGAAATAATGTTATTGCTTATAGTTGGAGAAGAATAATGACACCAAATTCCCCTACCATTAGATGAAATAGTATTTTCAATTACAGCAGGATTGGAATATGAATCGCAGTGGATTCCACGAACACTATTACCTGAAATAGTATTATAAGAAATAGTTGGAGAAGAATAATGATAACAGTAAATACCATCATCACTATTAGATGTAATCGTATTGTTTGTTATACTTGGTGAACAATGATAGCAGTAAATACCATAATTACTACCATTCTTAATAGTGAATCCGCTTATAACAGCATTATTTTCTCCATTTTCAAAGGTTACAACACTCCCGCTATCAGGCTTTGAAGGCTGACTACCATCAATAATAGTTTCTGAAATATAGATTGAATCCCCAGTGGTTAAGAATAATGAACCAACTATGATATTTTTACCATTAAAGTTGATATTTTCAATGTAAGTTCCGGGTTGCACAAGAACTGTGTCCCCATTGCTGGCAGCATTTATTCCTTCTTGTATTGTGGAATAATCATCAGGTATATTGATTGTTGTTGCAAAAGCATTATTTAAAATAAATAAAACTAATACTATAGTAAAAATAGTAATTCTTTTTCTCATTCTATTTTCCTCCAATGTTTTTATTAAATTATTTCGTAATTTACAAATTTTATTTTTTGCAGTTATGGTGAATGAAAACAACTGTTTTTCATTTTAAGCACCTCCCACATACTTTATTAATTTCGCATAAAATCTTGTAATAAAAAAGGACGCAACCTTCATTACACCCTTATACGAGGTATCGTCAAACACCCACACTACAAGACATAAGAAGGCACGTCCAAATTGGACGCACCATTCTTATTTGTTCTGTAGTGCTAAAAAAATGACGATTTTCGTATAAGAACAAATAAAAATTATGCGATATTATTTATTTAATTCTATTTAGTTGATATGCTATGTCATTAAAGCTCTCCTAAATTTGATTTGTTGTAAAACAAATTTTCCTAAAATTAATGTCAATATTATTTTAAAATTTGTAATAAATATTTATTTGTTAATGGTTAAAGAATTTAATCAATATTAATTTATACTTGAACTGATTTACTGTCAATTAAACAAGTGTGTTTATCATAAGTTGTTACAAAGTTTGAATACCCACCTGCAAATTTACTAACACTAAAACAAGAAACTTCGGAGCAAATTGTACCAAAGTGAACAGTTTAAGAACCTACATAAAAACCTTAATATAAATTAAACACCATTTTATAAAATTTTATAACATTTGTTTTGGGACATTTAAGGACATTTATTTTTAGACATTTTTAAACATTTTATTCTACTCAAGTTTTAATTTAACCTATTGATATTATGCTTCTCGTTTCTGTTTCTGAAAAATCATATTCCCAGGCGGGTCCGCATAAATTATATTGTATTTTCCTTCTGGCAATGGTGGTGTGTCTGGCTTCTTTGGTTTCGGTAACAATTTTATTATTTCACGCCAAGACGAATTTTCCAACGCGTTGGAATTTTCAAAATCAGGATATTTCTTCGCGAACTGAATACAATAATATAAATCAGCCCTGCTAATATCCAAATCCTTTGCCAGATTCTCAACCCTTTTATTTCCGTATTTAGGCTTTTTAAATTTCAATTCATCTTCATTTATCCTTTTCCCTATCTCGTGCTTCGTCTTTACTAACACTTAAACTCTCCAGCTAAGATTTTGCAACGCCGTTGCAATTTGGTTCAATACCCACTTAAAACATTACAACCATTTTAAGTTTTCACTTCTGTCAGAATCTGACACAAGTTTCTTTGTTTAAGAACCCACCTACAACTTTACTAACACCTTTTCAGATGCCATCCTTTTATTATCATCATAAACAGGATATTTCTCATAAAGTTCATACCATTTTATTAATGATTCTCTCTGCCTCCCCGTTTCTTTTTCAAGATAACGCCAACTGGTGGACGAATTTACCCCCCTATATTCGGCCACTGCTTTACCCTTTTCCCATTAATCCAATAATATATTTTTCCTGTTGACCATCTGAGTTCTTCTGCTATTTGTTTTCTTGTGTTGTGCTGAGAGCTTTTGTCGTTTTTTGACAAAACCTCTTGTTTTGAATGCTTTTCTCCATATAATTTACCAGCTTCTCTTTGTTTATCTTTACCCCTTTCCTCCAATATCTCTCATAATCTGATAAATTCCTTCTTTTATTAATTTTATCTCAATTTTCTGGTAATCTAATATATCCTACAAAAAATAATTTAGCACAGACATGTGATGAAATGAATATAGTGTTTGATATAATTGATAAAATGAACCATAAAAATCAATAAAACTAAAAAACTGAAAAGGGGGCATAGATATGGGCAAAGGTACAAGTCTTCTAACATGTGATAAACACAGGATAAATATATTATATCAATATTATTGGGACATAGAGAAGGGCAAAGCAAGGGCAAAGCAAAAATTATGGTTAAATCAATTAAATTATTTTTTAAATTGTGTTGAAAATTCAAACTAAAATATCATGTTTCCACACTTCTTCAGCTCTATGAGGAATTGGGTTTAAGTCTGTTGTGATGCATTTTCTAAACATAAATCTACAAGCATCAATTGTGGTAGCTCCTCCAGCGAATGGATCATATATCAAATCAAATGGTTTTGTGCGATAATATAAAAGATTTTTCATAAACCTGATCGGAAATTGACCATAATAATCGTTTGCTTTATCTCCTTTGCTCAAATTCCATATGTTGTATAAATATATTTCGTTATCAATAATATTTTTGTATTCTTCTAAAAAGTCTAAATCTTGCTTTTGTAATTCTTCAACCTTCATTTTTCCAATGTTTGGAATTTTGAAGGTTATATCTTTTTTAAATCTTTCTATTGTTGATAGGCTAACATTAAACTCATCTGCTATTTCTTGCTGTGTCTTATATGGATTGAGTAATGCCAATGCCATTTGCTTATTAATTTATTTTTTTCTCTTTCTTCTCCATATCGTTCTATTTTCTTTGTAAAATTACATACGTCATAATATCGTATCCATTCAATTTGTTTTGATTGTTTAGTCCCTATTCTAAATACTTTGTCTGTCCATAGTTTAGCCTACTTCTCTGTTATCATTTCGTGATCTTCATAAATAGAATGTTTTTCATAAAGTTCACACCATTTTTTTAATGAATGATCAGATCTTCCGGTTTCTCTCTCCATTCCAGCCAATGACACCTCGCAATTTACCCCCCTATATTGCGAGATAGCTTTACCTTTTTCCCATTCTAACAATAATATACTTGATCTGCTCCAGTAAAAGCCATTATATGCTTTTTGTTTTTCTTTTGCTTTCTTTGCTATTATTTCTCGTAATCCTTCGCTCGATACTACACGTTGCGAATTGTTAATATTCCTTCTCCCTAATTGGTTCTTGATAATCCATTCTTTTGTATATTCAAAACATTCTTTTTTATCTCATTATTTGCCAGCATATCACATTCCTCATTATCGGGATTGCCACTATGACCTTTTATCCAGAACCAATTTACAATATGGCGACTGCACAATTCATCTAACTGTACCCACAATTCTTTATTTTTTACCGGTTCCTTTTTACTGGTCTTCCAGCCAGTTTTCTTCCAGTTCTTGATCCATTTAGTTATTCCATTCTTCATATAGCGGGAATCAGTGAAAATATCTACTTTACATTTCTTCTTAAGTTGCTCCAGTGCCTTAATAGCTGCTGTCATCTCCATAATATTACTAGTTGCTTTTGGAGAATATCCTGAAATTCTTTTCTTGTATTTTTTATATTTCAATATCGCAGCCCATCCACCAGGTCCAGGGTTTCTCTTACACGCACCATCACAATAAATTATTACTTGTTTCATTTCTTGTGTCATATTTAACTAATTTTATTGAAATATTTATCAAATGTCAAGTCTATATAATTTATTGCATGAGGGGTAAACAGTAAAAGCATCCACTTGATTAAATTATTTCAATATTATTAATATGGTTATCATCAATAATCGGAGATATTTATTCTTGATGTTGTAACAATGTTCTTTCTCTGAACAGACCTAATAATATTTCAGTGCTAAATTAGAAACAGATAGCATCTTTCGATATTATTGTTGAATTTAAAATTCTCTATCTTCTATTCATACACTAAACCGAATTTTTGAACTTTCGAAGGATATTAGAAATTGTCGAAGTCATAAATTATATATACTATTCTAATAATAATGAATGATAATTGTAAATAAAAAGCCTATCCATCCGCCAGTTGGCGGACAGATAGGCTGTATAATTTTTCAGGTTGAAGATTATCGCATTAATATCATTTTCTTGATGAATGTCTTATCTTTTGTTGTCAATTTATAGAAATAGATACCAGAACTCAAATTTTTCACATCCCAGATAAGTGAATGATTTCCTACTGTTTCATGATTATCAACCAGAGTTTCAACCAATTGACCTCTCGCATTATAAATTTGCAGTTTCATATTATCTGATTTTGGTAAGTAGTAACTAATAGATGTAGTTGAACTAAATGGATTTGGATAGTTCTGGTTTAATTTAGTTGTTGAAATATCAGATATAGGGTCATCAGTTGGAATGGTCGTCAATGTAAAGTTTGCAGTAGTTGCTACACCTGCATATACTCTTACTCCATTTATAGTATGCTCAGTATAACCATCTAAAGTTGCTGTCATATTATAAGCTCCAGGAGCAATAGGCATTTCATAATTACCTACATCATCAGGATAGACTGGGGTATTATTCAGTGGGGTTGTAAATGATATCTTTACATCTTGAACATTGCCTGAACCACCGACTAATGTAACTAAACCTTGGATACTACCTGGTGTAGGAAATTTAATCTTTATAGAACAGTATGTAATCTGTCCACCTTCATTTGGATTAGAAACTTCTGATCCGAAGGCATTATCATCATAGTAGAATATATATACCTGTCCCCAGTCATCACCAAGGTCAACAAT
>JAGMCF010000214.1 GCA_023129415.1 Candidatus Cloacimonadota bacterium | reverse complement strand
GGAAACAAAACCTTAGCCTTAGCCTTAAATAAACTATAAACTTTGAAATTCCGATACAATAAAATAGTTTTAGGAGAAAAAAATGTTTTGGAATCAAATAATGAATTGGATGACAAATGATATTGCTATTGATTTAGGAACAGCCAATACTCTGGTGTATGTCAAAGGTCGTGGCATAGTTGTAGATGAACCATCTGTAGTAGCTATGGAAACAGAGACAAAAAAAATAATTGCTGTTGGCAGTAAAGCAAAAGAAATGTTAGGTAAGACCCCAGAAGAGATAAAAGCAATAAAGCCAATGAAAGACGGTGTTATTGCAAATTTTGAAATTACTGAAGCTATGCTCAGGGATTTGATATTAAGGTCCCAACAGAAAAAATTTTTGATTCGTCCTAGGGTTATTGTTGCTGTTCCTTCTGGAATAACAGAAGTTGAAAAAAGAGCAGTTAAAGATTCTGCAGTACATTCCGGAGCCCGAAAGGTATATCTGGTTTCTGAACCTTTAGCAGCAGCTATTGGTGTAAACCTGCCAGTTCATGAACCTTGTGGTAATATGATAATTGATATAGGTGGCGGTACAACCGAGATTGCAATTATATCTTTATCTCATATTGTTGACCATATTTCTATCAGGATTGGCGGTGATGAGATGGATGAGGCAATAGTTGGTTTTTTACGAAAAAAACATAACCTTTTTATTGGGGAATCAACCGCAGAAAAGATCAAAATAAAAATTGGCTCAGCTTATCCTCTTAAAGATGAATTAACAATGGAAGTGCGAGGGAGAGACCTTGTTAGCGGTTTTCCTGTATCAATGAAGATATCATCAGAAGAGATTCGTGAAGCAATTTCTGAAACTGTATCAGTTATCGTAGATGCTATTAAAAGACTTTTTGAAGAAACCGCTCCAGAATTATCTGCTGATATTGCCGATAGAGGGGTAGTTTTAACTGGTGGTGCAGCACAACTTAAAGGATTTGACCAGAAAATCAGAGAAACTATTGATCTTCCTGTTACACTTGTAGAAAATCCTTTAACAAGTGTTGTAATGGGGAGCGGCAAAATATTAGATAGTTTAGAAGAGTATCAAAAGGTGTTAATAGCAAATATTTGATAAGTTAATGTTTAAACCGAAAAATGTTATTTTTGTAATATTTCTGATTATTGCAATAGTCTTTGTAGCTGGCAGTAACGAAAATAGAATATCAAAAGCACAATTTATTGGACGATATTTTTTCCTCCCATTTACAGCGAGTATATCGTATTTAAAAGGTCTTTTAAGACTTTCTCAAAAGAATACAGATTTACAAACCGAGTTATTTTTATTACAATCTGAAAACAGACAATACAAAGAAGAAATTTTAAGAAGTGAGAGATTATCTCGCCTTTTAGATAGTCAGGATAAAGGAAAATTCCAGGTTGAAATTGCCAGAGTTATTGGCACAGGTTCATTTATTAATTATGAAACTCTGATTGTTGATATTGGGAAAAATAGAAATATTGAAACCAATTTACCAGTCATCTCCATTGATGGGTTGGTTGGGAAAATTATATCAGTATATCCAAATTATTCAATAGTTCAAACATTTGGCAGTAAATATTTTCGGATGGGGGCATTAGACAGAAGAAGCAGAATTCATGGAATTGTTGAAACGAATTTTGATGGAAAGATATATTTACAAAAGATAAAAGTTGGTAGTGATATAAAGTTGGGAGATGAAATCGTTACCTCTAAATTAAGCTCAATTTATCCTCCAGAAATCCCTTTTGGAAAAATAATAAATATAGAACAAACAAGCGAAGGGCTTTTTACAAAAGCTGAGATATCACCTTTCATTAATCTTGCAAAAGTTGAGGAAATTGCAATAATAATCGGATATGAACAATAATATTTCTGATATAATTATAAATGATAGGATTTTTATAAGAAAGCCAATTAAAACAAAAGTCCTTACGCCAGATGATGATATTATAGATGTTGTTAAGCAATATACTGATGGAATCAGGAAAAAGAATGATATAATTGTTCTTAGTGAAAGCCCTGTTGCAATTACTCAAGGAAGAGCAATAAATGAGAATACAATAAAGGTTGGACTTTTAGCGAAATTACTATGGAAAGGTGTTCGAAATGTGAAGTATGGTATTGGACTTCGTTCAAAAACCAGCATGCAGTGTGCAATAGATGAATGTGGACATTTAAGAATACTCGTTGCATCCATAATTGGATTTTTTGGAAAGATGATTGGCAAAAGAGGTATCTTTTACAAAATTGCAGGTAAGCAAGCAGCTTTGATTGATGCAGCACATACATCCCCTGTTCCTCCTTATGATAAGACTGTAATTAAAGGTCCATTGCATGCAGATGAAATCTGTCATAAAATAAAAAAAATTACAGGAAATGAAACTGCGATAATGGACATCAATAATATTGGTGGTTCCTGGGTGATAGGAAAATCTTCTGGCATAGATTCAGAATTATTAGAAAAAATTATGATGGATAATCCTCAGGGACAGCAGAATGAACTTACACCTATCTGCTTGGTATGGGAGAAAACAGATGGTTAGACTTGTATTTTTTTCTATCTTTATGATATATTTCCAATACTTCTATTCTTCTAACCTGGGATTGTTTAATACTGTACCAAATTTATTGCTTCCTGTTTTAATATATTATACTCTAACAAAAAGCAATGTAACAGGTCTGATTCTTGGCTTTCTTCTTGGAATTCTATTAGACATTAATAATCCAGGTGCTTTCGGTATATCTACTTTATTATTTGTACTCATTGCATTTTTATTAGGTGAGATAAAATCCAAAATTAATCCCCGATTAAATCGGGGAGAGCAAAAAGTGTTTCTCCTATTATTTGTATTATTTGTTAATCTGTTTTATTTTTTTATAAGAGAAATAATATTTTTAATTTCCAATGCAAGTCTGGCTATGCCTATCCTAAGAATTTTAGGTCTTGTGTTATATAATTCATTTTATTCTTTAATAGTTATTGTGATTTTATTTTTCATTGATAATTTGAAAATTTCTTTAAAAAGCTTTCAATGATATTTAAAAGATTTAAGAAAGAAGATTACTACTTTGGTGTAGTTATTATAATTTTTATAATTCTTCTTAATTTTCTTTTTAGAATTCAAGTAATTGAAGGAAGAAACTATCAAGAAATTGCTGAGGAAAATTATTTTAGAAAGATAAAAAAGTGTCCCAAAAGAGGAATAATTTATGACAGAAATCTTCAACCTTTATTAGAGAATGTTCCCTCATTAGCTGTTTATATTGATATTGAAAAAATAAAAGATAAAGAAAAGTTAGCAGAATTTTTAGCTGAGAATCTATCTATAAAAAAAGGGAAAGTGTTTAGTATAATTTATCAGCATAGTTTTAGAAAGTTTGCTCCTATCTTGATTGATGATGAAGTTGATTTAGCAACTGCAATTAAATTTGAGGAAAATATGGATATTTTCCCTTCGATTATCGTGAAATCAGAAAGCAGGAGGAATTATCTTTATAATGACCATTTTTTAGGTTATGTTGGAAAAATATCAAAAGAAGAATATAAACTTCTAAAAACCGATGAGTATGATAATATTGATTATATTGGCAAAGTTGGATTAGAAAAATATTATGAGAAAGATTTGAAGGGTGAAAAAGGGTTTGACATTGTTCAAGTTGATGCATCCGGGAGTTCCTTAGGTTTAATTAGAGGAGATCTTTCTAAACCGCCTATATCAGGTAAAGATTTGGTTCTTACGGTTGATATTGATTTACAAACAGAATTAACTAATTTACTACCAAAAGACTTATCAAGTGCAGCAGTGGTTATGGATTGCAGAACTGGTGGGATTATTGCTTCAGCCAGTACACCTTCTTATAATCAAAATATGTTTGTTTCTGGAATGAATACTGAATATTGGCAAACTATAGTAAATGACAAGAATAATCCACTTCTTAATAAGGTATGTAATGCCACATATCCACCTGGTTCAATTTTTAAATTATTGGTTGCAGCTTATGTGCTTGAAAAAGAACTTGTAGAACCTTATGAAATTCTTGTAGATTGCGAAGGCGGGGTAGAATATGGTGGCAGATTCTTTGGTTGTTGGAAGAAAACCGGGCATGGACCTGTAAATCTATTGGATGCAATCAGAGTATCATGTGATACATATTTTTATAAATTAGCAGAAATGATAAATCTTGATGATTTTAAAAAGTTTGTTGATGATTGTAGAATTACTTGCAAGTCTGAAATTGATATTATGAGTGAGAGGAAAGGATTTTTCCCCACTTCATTCTGGTATAATGAAAATTATAGTGAATTTGGTTGGACTCGTGGTCATCTTTTGAATCTGGCAATAGGTCAAGGAGAAGTATTAGTAACCCCTCTTTCTATGGCAAGGTTTTATTCATCTATTGCGAATGGTGGAATATTACTTCAACCTCATTTACTTGATTATTATTTTTATAAAGGGGAAAAAGAAAAGATAGAATATGATAAAACAAAATTGCCAATCAAACAAGAGACATTAGAATTTCTCAAACTTTCTTTAGATGAGGCAGTTAATGCAAAAGGCAGAACCGGAGGTATGGCACGAGTTAAAGGAGTTAGAATAGGTGGCAAAACAGGTTCAGCAGAAAATTATAAAGGTGATACACATGCCTGGTTTGCTGCGATTGCACCATTACAAAATCCTGAGATCGCTGTGGTTGTCTTTATTGAAAATGGAGGATCTGGTGCAGGTGCTGCAGCTCCTTTGGCAGGGAAAATTATGGCTCATTATTTTAATAGTGAACCTATCTTAGTATATTAAAAGTTTTGTGAAGTAATTATCATCACTTGATATTATTTAGATGAGATCTGCAAAATAAGGTTTTTTTGACCTCACCCCTGCCTTCGCCGAAGCGGCTACGCGCAGGCAGGTCAATCCTCTCCTAAAAGGAGAGGAAGACAAAATTCTCCTTCTCCTTATAGGAGAAGGAGTTAGAGGATGAGGTAAGTCAAGACTTATTATATAATATCTCATAAAAAATGAAAATATCTATTTTGCAGATTTCATGATATTATTTATTAATAAGGAGGCAAAATGACCAATAAAATTAGGAAACCTATTGTTGCAGGACAATTTTATACTGCAAACCCACATAAGTTAGAAATGGAGATAGATAATTATCTAAAAAATGTTAAATTAGAGAAAGAATATGATAATATTTTTGCAATAATTTCACCCCATGCTGGGTATGTGTTTTCTGCACAAACTGCTGCTTATGGGTTTAAATGTTTACAAGGAAAGCAATTTGGCACTGTAATTGTAATAGCACCATCCCATAATCCTATTGAATTTTCTATCTCTGTTTGCGATTGTGATTATTATCAAACACCATTAGGAGATATTCCTGTTGATAAAAAAATTATGGGAAAATTATTAAAAAGTGATATTATTGGCTATTCAGAAATTGCACATAAAAGGGAACACTCTTTGGAAGTTCAATTGCCTTTTTTACAAATGGTTTTAACTGATTTCAAATTAGTTCCAATACTTATTGGATATCAATCTTTAGAAACAAGTAGGAATTTAGCAGAAATTCTTTATCTAACTTTGAAAGACATGAAAAATAAGTTCCTATTTGTGATTAGCACAGATTTATCTCATTATCATAGTGCTGAAACTGCTAAAGTATTGGACGACAAAGTAATCGATGCAGTAAAAAAGATGGATGCAGAATTATTAGAGGATTATATCCGTTCTGGAAAGGCAGAAGCATGTGGATATGGGTGCGTTGAAACAGGAATAATGCTTGCAGAGAAGTTTGGAATTGGTAATGTTGATATTTTGAATTATAGTCATTCGGGAATGATATTTGGTGATTATGCACAGGTTGTTGGATATTTATCAGCTGTTTTTTATTAAAAAGATTTGGCACCCCAATGAAGTAGCAAAGCACTTCATAGGGCAGGCAAAGAGCATCCCGATTAAATAGATCTCTGTTAAGCAGGTATCCACTTCAAAGCGTGAATAGCATTTAACGGGACAGGCAAAGGGCACAAAGGTTTTATATTGTAAGAGAATAAGTTTTTAGAATTGAGTATATTTGATGTAAAAGGAAGCAGGAAAATTAAATCTTCAAAACTGATGAATCTAGCGTCAAGTCAAGCATCAAATGACGTATCCCCCAAACAAGGTTTGGCTTGTTATTGCGCTCCCAATCAGGTTTACCCCGTGGAATTCAGCTTGCTGAATATTTCACTGGGGGGATTGGGAACGAGAACACGCTTGCCTTGACACTAGAATAAAGTAATCAGAGGTAGATTATGACAAGAAAATCAAGTATAGATTTAGGATTGAATGATAAACAAAAACAGATTTTGCTTGCTGTAATAAAAGAATCAATACAATCACAATTGTCTGGAAGGAAGTTGCCGAAATATGATTTTGAAGATGAAATATTTCATGAAAAAAGAGGTGCTTTTGTTACTTTGCATATTAACAACCGATTGCGTGGTTGTATTGGTTATATTGTTGGAATTGCTCCACTTTTAGAAACTATTCAGAGAATGGCGATTGCATCAGCATTTGAAGACCCCAGGTTTCCACCATTAGAAAAAGAGGAATTTAAGTATCTAAATATTGAAGTTTCTGTATTAACACCATTGAAAAAAGTAAAAGATATTTCCGAAATAGAAATCGGTAGAGATGGATTGCTTATCAAAAAGGGATTTTATCAGGGATTGTTGTTACCTCAGGTTGCAGAAGAGGAAGGGTGGGATGTTGAAACCTTTTTGAAACACACCTGTCTGAAAGCTAATTTATATCCTGATGCTTGGAAAGAAAAAGACGCAAGCATTGAGAAATTTTCCGCTCAGATATTTACTCGGGATATAGGTGAAATACTTGACATTGAGTCAATAACAAATTAATTTAACTCCGAGATGCCTGTGCGGGAATAGCTCAGTGGTAGAGCCCTACCTTGCCAAGGTAGTTGTCGCGGGTTCGAACCCCGTTTCCCGCTCCATTCTTTTTAGTCTGACTAATGAATTGGTTCTGATATACTTGTAGATGTTGCGGGTTCTCCGCCAGAGGCGGATCTGCCTTCGGCATGAGAGCCCCGTTTCCCGCTCAATTTTATCATTCGCCAGTTGTCAAATGGATTTTCTGGCGCGGTAGCCAAGTGGTAAGGCGGCGGTCTGCAAAATCGCTATTCATCGGTTCAAATCCGATCCGCGCCTCCATAATAATATTTTATGCCGGAGTGGCGGAATAGGTAGACGCATCGGACTTAAAATCCGATGTCCTAATAGGGCGTGCCGGTTCGAGTCCGGCCTCTGGTACCATATAAAAATCCCGTCCTTTATGAATTAAAAGACGGGATTGTTTTTTTTATTGAACCTAACGGAGAATCTCACATGCCCGCCTTCCAAAGTTTTACGGCGGACAGGCAGAAACGCAAATGAAGGTTCACCGTATTAAATATCCCGATTCACCCTTCGTAGTTCATCCTTCGGAGTAAACCTACGGAGAATGGGTGTATCGGGATACTGAAGGGATTTAACATTGTAAACTATAAAATGTCAAATAACTTTTAAATGCTCACCGTACTTTAGATTAGAATCCCACAGCGTTTCTGTCAAGTGAAGATGTGATTAATCAATTATGTTCTACTAAGTCATTGAAATTCAGGCGAATAATGATATTTTCCCTATTTTAAAAAGCATGACTGACAGATCAGTTTCCTGAAAGAGAATTATTAAATTACCCAAAAAGAACCTATCAAAACTATTAAAGTTAATAATCCATAGGAAAAGTATTTTATATAGATTTTTCTTTCAAAGTCATAATTTCTTGTCAGAATATCATCTTCGTCATTTGCTTTTTTTTCTATATTATATGCAAAATTTACCTCTGGTAGAAAAAATGTGGTAATTGGTAATATTAGTAAAAATATTATTCTGAAAATATTAAAAGGGGTTAATGAATCTGTTAATAAATTACCAATATAAAATAGAATTAATGTTAATATTATTGGCTTCCATAAATGAAGATTAATTCTATTATTCCGATGATCTTTAAATGCTCTCTTTTTTAATATACGATAATATTGGTCTTGATTCAGAGATTTATAAGATTTTGTTGGATCATATTTAGTTCGAAATTCCTTTAGAAATAAAGATGAATTTTGTAGTTCAAGAGGAATTATGATTTTCTTATTTTTTTTAAATATTTCAATTTTTCTATCATTTGGGAAATTAACTGAAATAATAGAATTAAATTGTACTTTTCCTTTTCTGAAAAGAGTTTTAAAATGTATAGAATCATCGTTAATTGAAATTTTGATTGCAGAAGTTTTTATATAGTGAAACAGAGAAGAAAGAAAATAAAGTGGAAGTATGATAGATTTTATAGGAGTAGATGTCTCCAAATTAGATTGAATATTAAAATATAAATAGATATAAAGACAAAAGAAAAATATGCTGAATATTAATAAATACCATGATTTTTTACCTTTGTACATTTTATTTTACCTACCAATTTTTTTGGTAACATTACCAAGATTATTGGTAATTTTGAGGATTTTATTGTTAGAATGTTTGGGTCGTAAATGTAAGTAGTCTTTAGAGTAACTTTTATCATAGTTGGTGCAGAGCCTTGTTAGCAAAATTTTTTCTTTTGGCCAAAAACTTGGATTAATCCTATCACCAACACAGTTATTACTATGCCGAATGCAACGCCACTTATTATCGCATTTGTCAAAATAGAAGATTTAACCTTATTCCAATTATTTAACCGAATAGTCAGGTCCTTGGAAACAACACGATATTGTTCACCATTATTATCCAAGGCAAAAAGACTTTCATCAGCCAGGTGTTTTTGTAAAGATTTTCCACTTATGAATAACTCAAAATTGTTTTTGGAATTTTCAATTGGTAATTGCATGGTCCGAGGTGTCCACCAAATATCCTGATTTCCCCCAAAGGCGCGGTAGAGTTGCCCGGCAAAATTTGTGCCGATAGTAAACATGCCAATGAGTCCCATAAACACAAGTGGATTTATTCTGGGTCGCTTCCCCTTTGGTTTATTCATGATTTTTTTCTCCTTGCTAATGTCAGAACTAACCACCGTGGACGGAGCGCAGCGGAGTACACATCCGACTGCAGAGAATTGTTAGTCATTATATATATTTCCTTTTTTACAAATCACTTTTTCATTCACTTAATGGATCCCAATCTTTGTTTCATCTTTTGAGTCCATTGTTTATAATCATCATCGTAACCTTCGGGCTTAAGTTCAAATACTCTTCGCATAGCTTTGTTTACTTCATCACTTAGTTTTTTTATTGTTTGTATATTTGCTTTTTCAGACAAGCTCTTAAGAGAATCGGGATCAGTTGGAAGTGCGGAGAAATCCCCCCTCTCTAATGCTCTTACAGGTTTCAAGATCTCCTCTAACTCCGTTATTTTCTCTTCAGCCCGCCTTTTTGCCTTCTCATACTTTAACCCTTGTGATTGTTGTCCACTACATCCTAACAGACCAACTATCAGGATAATACTGAAGCTGATACTTACAAGTATTCTGTTCATTTTATCAACACCTCCTTTAGTATCTTATAAAGAATATTCGTGTAAATTTTGGTTCACCCTTCGTAGTCCCGATTATATCGGGACGGAGAACGGGCAAAATTTTTTCATTATGCCTGGAAACCCTTTTATATAAATGGTTAAATGACTAATTACAAATATCTAATTTCTAATAAAATTTCAAATATCAAATACCAAATATAAAAGGGTTAGTCTTCGGAGATTTTGTTTTGGCATGATTTGACATTTGGGCTTTGTCATTTTATTTGACATTAGTCCCGACTTGTCGGGAAGAAATTATTAACCTTGAATTATGAATTTAATCGGTGATTATCGGTGTAAATCGGTGGCTAAATAAATGCCTCTTTGGTTCTGCTTGCCCTGTTAAATTTTCTTTTTCTATTTAACTGGGGGCTTGTCCAGGTTAGACTATTTCCTGCACAATGGATATTTGCCTGACAGATGAAGAGCATACGGTTTTCCGTGATCAGTGTCTAAATGTTCTAAACAGCCTAAGGCTTGCTTAGTAGTGCATTCGTTCCAATTGCCCCCGGTAGAAACCTATGCATCGCTTATGCCTATTATTAATGAAGCATTAGAAAGTTTCTAACGGGGTCAAGTGTAACGAGGGTTAGGTAGCAATTACATTTCCGCATTTGGATCTGATGACCAATTTTTTAATGAATCCTCACATTTGAATGATTTCTTTTCTTTTTTTACATAAATAACATTTTCATCAGAATATGTGATAATATCATTTTTATCATTCACGCCACAATCAAGAATTTTTAATATCTCATTACTGTTATTAATAAATTGATGGGCAATTTCTTTTCCTGCTGGTTTGGCAAAGAAATCACCCTTCTTCACAATGAATTCCTTATTATTGATTCTAACTTCCCCTTTTCCCTCAAGTATTAGGAAAAATTCTTCTTGTAATGAATGAGAATGATATTTAACACTCTTGGCACCAGGTTTCACGAAGTCAATATTCACATATAGTTTTTCACTACCTGCTAATGCACCCAGATATTTAGTTTTTAAATCTGATCTAAAATTAGGATCGTCAATAAAATTATCTGGGATATCATCAAGATTATAAATTTTTATCATAAAGACTTTACCTTTTGGATTGCTACATAACGACCAAGCTCACCTGCCAGTTGAGCGGCTTTGAAAAAGCCGCGAAAATGGTCAGGTGCAGCGCGTTGTTAGACGCATTTTTTCAATTTAGTATTTCAATTTTTGATTGTTTCGCTACACCAAAAATATTTTTCCAAATATAATAACGCCCAATAATTTTGCAAACTTTTATTTCTAAGCTATTCATATTCCAGAAATAATTTACTTTTTGGTTTTCAAATTTTCGATCTGGCAAAGGGACAGATATTCTACCACCATCTAGCGAAATAAAAGTCAATTCCTTAACTATTACATTGTTTATTTTAAGATATACAGGGTATCCTTTAGTATTTTTGTCAGGATATACTTGTGTCCAGGTTTCACGAAAATCTCCTTTGGGGTCTCCTTTATGTATCTGAAAAGTATTATTTTCTCTTGCAATCCATATTTCATCATTACCGATTATTTCTTTTTGCCATTTGCTTTTTTCTAATAATAATTCGAAATATTTAAGAGTATTCGTTTCTTTTAGTTCTTGAGAAAACTTAGCTAATAACTCTTTTTGCTCTTTAGATGATTTTGCATAATATTTATGTGTAATGCCCCATGAAATTAAACCGCCAATCATTGCGCCTAGAATAAATAGAGTTATTGCCATATTTTATTATTCTACGTCTAACTATAATTATACTGCATTATGCAGTCTAACATTCCTATCTTATTCGTTAACAACTCAATATAACAATGCAAGTTACCAAAATAAATAAATGATAAAAAGCTTACATTATTTTTGCCTATCACTAATTTATTGTTTTCATAAAAATTGGATTTCCCGTGAGATTTTCTGCAATTCATTTAAAAATAAATATGATGTCAAGAGAAAAATCTGCAAAAAAATTTCAGTTTTTCAATATCGTATCATTCCACAGTATATTAGTATTATCCCTCGCGTACAATTTCAACAGATTCAATAATCACATCCTCTTTGGGCCAATCTTTCATTCTTTGTTTTGGATTTACTTTTGTATGAACATTTTTGATTTTATCAACAACATCCATTCCTTTGATTACTTTCCCGAAAACAGCATATCCAAAACCTGCACCCATATCTTTATGGTCTAAAGGGAGATTGTCATTCACATTTATAAAGAATTGTGAGGTAGCTGAGTTTATCTGATTGGTTCTTGCCATTGCAATAGTTCCGCGCACATTGCTCAAGCCGTTTGTAGCTTCGTTCTCAATCGGTGGATGAGTAGATGTTTTATATTCGTAATTCTGGTCAAATCCCCCACCTTGAATCATGAAAGTTGAAATAACTCTGTGGAATATCAAGCCATCATAGAATTTTTCTCTGGCATAGGTTAAAAAGTTTTCTACAGTAATTGGAGCTTTATCTCTAAATAGTTTTAATTTAATATCTCCATAATTTGTATGCATAAGCACAATATCTTTTTCAAATTTTTCAGATGGAATTTCTTTTACTTCTTCTACTTCAATGGGCTTATCAACTTTTTCCAATTTTGTTTTTTGTTTTGCTTTTGTACAGGAAAGTAGGAACACAAGAATTATTCCTATTAATAAGATTGATTTAATAGGAATTTTAATGTCCATAATTTTTTTTGTCATCGCTTCTCCTTTTGATCTTAATTATTTTTTGATTGTTTTGTATAATGTTTTACTTAGTTTGTCAATTTTTTTGGTCATTATAAAATTTATGATCCATTACAGGAAAAAGTTGACAGAATATGTTGTATATTTCGCTTTGCAAATGCTTTTATTAAAGCATAGAATTTTTTAAATATTTTTCTGATAAAATAATATTGAAAGTAATATGATTTGATTGGAGAAAGTGAATAAGTCATTTGAATGTAGAATATTGGAATCACAATCTGAATTAGATAAATGGAACAACTTTCTTGCTTCAACACAAGAATGCCCGATAATTCAGACTATAGAATGGGGAGAATTCAAATGCATTTCTGGTTGGCAACCTATTCGTATTGCAGTTTTTGACGAGGATAAAATTGTCGGTGGAATTTCAATCCTGAAAAGGAAAATTCCATTTACAGGCAAATCGCTTTTCTATGCACCAAGAGGACCTGTTTTAGACTTTCATAATGAGGCGATTTTCTCATTATTGGTTTCAAAAATCAAAGAGGTTGCAAAAATTCACAAAGCGATTGTTCTTAAGATTGACCCGGAAATATTAGAATATGATTCAATTGCAGCAGATATTCTACAAAAATACAATTTTCACTTTGTTAAAAAACAGATTCAACCAAGAGCAACACTCTTTTTAGATTTGACGCAAAGTTTGGATGATTTACTTGCTGGTTTTGAATCAAAAACAAGATATAATATTAGACTGTCAGCACGGAAAGGGATTAAGGTTGGAAAAGTTACAAACCAAGAAAGTGTTGAAATTTTTTACAAAATTTATGTAGAAACTGCAAAAAGAGATACATTTATCATTCATCCTTTTGATTATTACAAAAAGGTTGTTGACATCATGGCTGAAAAAGGAATGGTTCATATTTTTATGGCTTATTACAATGACATTCCAATTGCAGGTGTTTATATTTTTTCTTTTGGGCACAAAATCTGGTATATGTACGGTGCTTCTTCAAATGAATATCGTAATCTGATGCCGAATCAGGCACTTCATTGGGAGGTAATTAAGTGGGCAAAAGAAAAAGGGTATAAAATTTATGATTTGTGGGGCATTCCGGTTAATCCATATCCAAAACATCCTTTATACGGAGTTTATAGATTTAAAAAGGGTTTTGGGGGAGAACTGAAAAAATTTGTTGGAATGCATGATTTAGTTTTTCAGCCATTCTGGTATAATCTTATGAATAGAGGTATTAAGACTTATGTTTCATTACGAAGTCTGATTAAAAAAGGTAAAATTTCAGATTCGCTTGGTGAATAAATTTATGATACTTACCAAGCCGAAATTCATCCAATCTAACAGGATTTGATCCCCGCATACGCGGGGACTGTTTATCAAAACACCATTACAAATGGTGTTTGATCATTTATTTGAAGGTTATTTGCATATGAAACATACATGTCCCGAAAACAAATAGGGACTCACCCGTCTGCCCGTCTTGGCTCGTCAAGTCATCCCATTTATCTGGAAACCTAAATGTGCCAAGCCGAGACAGAGGCGCCGAGCCTGAAAGGAGTATAAAAATTATTAATAATATAAAAGGTTCAATTTTATGAATAAGATTTTGTTCGTGTCAGTTCGTGTTGTTCGTGGCTAAAAAAGGATTTACATATGAAACTAAAAAAATTAGAAGCGGCTCTTAAAGAATGTAAAACTTTCAATTTTGAAGATGCTGAAAATATAGAAATATCTGGTATATCATTTGACTCAAGAACTATTAAACCTAACGAAATCTTTGTTGCAATCAAGGGTGAAAATTTTGATGGACATAGATTTATTAATCCTGCGATAAAAAATGGTGCTACTGCAGTTGTTCTTGAAGATGTAAAAAACATTACAAAATATGCCGTGCCTATTATTGCAGTTCCTAATGCAAGAAAGGCTTTATCAGTGCTATCAGCAGTTTTCTACAACTATCCTGCAAGAAAAATGAGAGTTATCGGTGTAACGGGAACTGATGGAAAAACTACAACAGCCACAATTATTTATAATATTTTAAAAATAGCAGGATATAAAGTTGGATTAATAACTTCAATAAATGCTGTTATAGGAAATAAGACTTATGAAACCGGATTTCATACTACAACTCCAGATGCTGTTGATATGCAGAAATATCTTTCTGAAATGTTATCAGCAGGCACTGAGTATGTTGTAATAGAGGCATCTTCGCACGGATTAGCACAACATCGCGTAGATATGTGTGAATTTGATATTGCAGTTATCACAAATATTACACAGGAGCATCTTGATTATCATAAAAATATTCAAGAATATAAAGAAGCAAAAGCAAAATTATTTCAATCTTTGAATACAAGTTTTCATAAGCCTAATATTCCCAAAATATCCATTCTCAACAAAGATGATAATTCATTTAATTTACTGAAAAAGATTAAATCAGATATTCGATATAGTTATGGATTTGACCCACAAGCAGATTTTTCAGTTGAAAATGTTCAATATAGTGAAAATGGGATGAAATTTAGAGTGAAAACACCAAAAAACAGTTTTTGGATTGAGACCAATTTACTTGGGAAGTATAACATCTACAATATTCTAGCATCAATTGCTGTTGCATATTCACAAAACATCCCAATTAAAGATATTCAAAATGGTATTGAATTTTTGGAAAAGGTAAAAGGCAGAATGGAAATTATCCCTCACAATGCTGGAGATTTCAAAGTTATCATTGATTTTGCTCATACGCCAAATGCATTGCAAAAAGCACTTGAATGTGCAAACAGTATTAAGACTAATAATCTTATAGTAGTCTTTGGTAGCGCAGGTCTTCGTGATAAGTATAAACGAAAAGCAATGGGCAAGATTGCTGGCAAATTAGCTGATAGAATTTTTATCACCGCAGAAGATCCTCGCACTGAGTCATTAGAAGATATTATGAATGAAATTGCTCTTGGTTGTGAAATTGCAAAACGGAAAGAAGGAATAGATTTCTTTAAAATTCCAGACCGGAAAAAAGCAATTACAAAAGCGGTTATATCTGCTCAAACCGGTGATGTTGTTATTACCTGTGGCAAAGCACACGAACCCTCAATGTGTTTTGGTGAGAAAGAATACTTCTGGGATGAATATGAGGTAGTAAAATCTGCTTTAAAAATGAAAAAATCATAGCGCGGTAAATCGCAAATAACAAATATCAAATTATAAATTCCAAATAAATTCCAAAATCCAATAACCAAATGACCAAAATATTTTGTTTCAGTCATTGGAGCTTATTTTTATTTAGAATTTGGGATTTGAAATTTAATTTTTTGATAAAAAACAAAGATTATATTTGTAATACCATAAAGTAGTTAAAATTGCATAATATTTGTAATATTTGACAGAAATAATATAGTATATTGAGAATATAGATTATGATTTTCGGCATAGGAATTGATTTGATTGAGATTGATAGGATAAAGGCGGAATTAGAAAAGCATGAAGACAAATTTTGCAAGATGGTCTTCACAGTAAAAGAGATTGAATATTGTCGCAGGAATAAAAATCTTAATATTCAAGCACAATGTTTTGCCGGCAGATTCGCTGCTAAAGAAGCTTTTTTCAAAGCAATAGGAACAGGTTTGAGAGATGGGCTTGGCTGGAAAGATGTTGAGGTTTTAAATGATAAAGTCGGTAAGCCAGACTTGATTATTAAAAATAAGTCTTTTAAAATAATGGAAGAGAATAAAATTTCGAACATTCATTTGTCAGTTTCACATAGTAAACATTATGCCACTGCTGTTGTGGTTTTAGAGAAGTAGAATGAAAAAGGCGAACAATTAAATAAGGCTTTATCTACCATTCCGTTTTTCAAAGGATGAAATGAAGAAAGTGTAACACGCTTCTCTGAAGCGTCGGTTGGTGGGAGCTCTGCTCCCTTATTATGCTTTATTCTCTGTCATTCGGAGCTCTGCTCCGCATTTATGTCCCAGAGGTTCATAATACAGACGGGACATAGTCCCGTGTTATAATATTCTAAAATGAAAGAATTTGATAATTCAGAAGATTTATATTTTCATAAACGGTTCTTACCTCATATCCAGCCAAGAGGAGCAATCCTCTTTGTTAATTATCGGCTGGCTTTTTCATTGCCAAAAGCAATAATTGAAGAATTAAAATCGGGAAAGGAAGAATTTGAAAAGAAAATTAGTAAACTTTCTGATAAATTAAAAATGTTAAATAGATACAACTTTTATAAAAAACAATTTGATATTCTTGATGATTTCTTAAACAAATATCAAAAAGGTCCACATTGGTTATCAATTGATAAAATTGCTGATATTGTGCAAGATAGTCTATTCTGGGGAGATGAGAAAGAATATGAGTTGATTTGTTTCTGCATAATGCCAAACCATGTTCATACTCTTATAAAACCTTTACTAAATTCTAATAATAAATCCTATCCCCTTTCTGAAATTATGAGAAAGCATAAAAGTTTTACTGCAAATCAATCAAATGAAATGCTATGTAGAACAGGAAGTTTTTGGGCAAAAGGATATTATGACTATTATATTCGTAGTAGAAATGGACTTCATAGAATTATCTTTTATATTTTGAATAATCCAGTAAAAGCAGGACTTGTAAAAAATTATAAAGATTGGAAACATTTATGGGTAAAAGATAAGTATTTAAATATGTAACACGCTTCTCTGAAGCGTCTGTCAGTAGGAACTCTGCTCCTGTATCGGTCTTCAGTTTTTTCAAGGCTGGCTTTTGTTTCTTCTCTACGAACCAGAGGTTCGTAATACAGACGAGACAGAGTCCCGTGTTACAATCAAATAATCAGAGGTATAAATGAAAACAATATTAATAACTGGAGCAGCTGGGCAAATTGGTTCAGAACTTACACCTGCTCTAAGAAAGGTTTATGGCAATGATAATGTAGTTGCTTCTGATATTAGAGCAGATGTAAAAGAAGAGTTGAAAACTGATGGACCCTATGAAGTTATTGATTGTTTAGATGTAAAGAGAATAGCAGATATTGTAAAAAAATATAATATTGATACAATTTACAATCTTGCAGCTTTACTTT
>JAGMCF010000213.1 GCA_023129415.1 Candidatus Cloacimonadota bacterium | reverse complement strand
GTGCGACCACTCTTCAACCTGTTTGCGAAAGGGCTTCTTCGTGCAGTGGAACAGGTCAACATACTCCTGTTCTGAACGAATATCCTCGATCTTTTTTTGTGCTTCATTTGATCCTAAGGAATCATCTCGATACGGATCATACAACAGGGGGACGCTCTTGCGTCCCGATAGGATTCTTTTTGCTTGTGACAGCACTGTTGGCAGATGTGGCTTCTTTTTAGTTTGTATGATCACTGATGCTCCACAGAAAGGGAAGAAACTGAAGGCAGGGAAATTCCTTCTAGTCATAAGGAATGCTGTCTGCAGTAGCTCTTCCGATGGATCCTTTTGCATGACGTCCAATCGCGACAGATCAATGACATTTAGCCATAAGGGAATACCCTTGAAACAGGCATATCCAACAATATCGCACAAAACGGTCTGCTTCGGATATACCCCCCTACTATCGCAAACAGAAATGTGTGTTTCGTACATATTTGACAACTTGCACCGAACAGCAAAGCTCAGCGGTGCGGCTTGTCCGCATCCGCTGGAGCGCCTTGTTATGACTTTTTATTTTTTCTTTTATCAATGATATTCAATAAATGAGTTGCTAATAACAACATTTCAAAAGTCTCATTAAATTCAAGTTCAACATCTCTATGGCTATGAGGATTTTTATATAAACCTATTGTACCACAAAATAAATCGGATATAGCTTGTCTTTCAGCTTTCGGAACAGATGAATCTGTTAAAGGTCCTTTTTCTGGATCAAATGCTTTTCTCATTAATTTTACTCCAATTAGTTCTACGGGAAAGCCACAAGCTTTTCTTGTTTCTATTTCGACAGACTTAAAGGCTTTAAAAACGGCATCAGCAAATTCTGTACGTTCAACATGCGACCAACATTTCTTTATGATTATTTTATGAAAAAGCAAAGATGGAACTAGTGTCCATTTACCTATAAGACGCTGAAAATCTTCCTCTTTAAATTGAACTCCTTTTTTTGTGGGGTGAAGAATGTCTTTATCTTCGTCTTGTTCTATTTGAAATAATCTTAAATCAATAAAATTATAAGGATTATCTTTGTATTTTACTCTTGATAGGCGAATTTTTTCATATCCTCTTCTTGATGTTTCTGCAATAGTTTCTTGAGAAAGGATATTTGATTTTATATCTTTTTTATTTTTTTTAGTCATAACACACAATTAGACTGCATCCTGCAGTCTAACTTTCTTATCATATTAGTTAATATCTCACTACAATGCAATAAGTTATAAAAATATATAAATGTATAAAATGCTGCATTTGTTTCATAAAAACCTTGCATTGTAGTTTCCATTACTAATTTATTTATCCCGTCCCGATTTATCGAGATAGCTATATATTACTATACATCTAAGTTTAATAGAAAATTATCTAACGGGGTAAATAATTTATCCCGTTTTATCCCAATATCGGGCTTGTTCAAGTAAACAGTTATCTGTCCCCGCGAACGCGGGGATGGAATGATATGTTTGCTAAGCAATATATGAACTGCTTATATGGTTAGGCTTTTTTATTTATTTGAATTTATTTGTTTTTTTCTTTTTTCTGTTTCCGTTTTTCTTTTTTGGTTAGTTTGGCCTTTTTTTGATTTTCTCGTTTGCTTTTATCTTTTTTTCCTTTGTCGCCCATGTCAAATTCTCCTTACACAAAAATAATTATATTCGATACATTTTGTGTTTTTAACAATTTATTTTTTCATGATATCTTCTTAAAAAGCATAACGGGAAAGCTCACCTGCAGAAACGCAAATGCAGATAATCTATAAATTTTCCAAATAAACTTTTGAATGCCAACTATACTAAAAATTCCAAATCCCGTCTGCGTTTCTGTCAGGTGAAGCGGTGGTTAGATAGCCTATTTAATTTTTGAGTTTTTAAAAATACTAAGAAAACTTTATTTTTTCTGGTATTTATCTTTTACAAGGATCTCAGCTACTCTTGCTCCAATATACCAAATATTTCCAATGATAATCAGAAACCAGCCTATAAAATATTCTTTAGGTATAAATATACTTATAAATATACTTTCTGATTTTTCGATAAATAAAAAGATTCTAAGAAACAAGTATATTAATCCTGTAGCCATAAAAATATAACCTTGAATTTTTAGCCTCTTAATTTTTTCCATTTTTCCCTCCATTTTTCCTTTTTTGCTTTGTTATACTCCAATCTATTTAGTTTATTAGGCTATCTAACGGAGAAGCTCACCTGCAGAAACGCAAAATGCAGATAAACTATAAACTGCCACATCACCTTGATATTCGGCATGTATATGTGGCGTATGATGTTTTTCTATATCACGGAAAAACATTCTAATAAGGATTCCGTAAAACATTGAAATTGTTGGCATGGTTTTTCCTTTTATTCTTTTTGTGATACCTAACATATTATTAAACTGCTTAAAATTACATATTTGGCTTAACGAACTGTCTTTTTTCTTTCTTCCATATCATTCCTTTTAGAGCTATCACAAATCGGGCAAAAACATTTTTAAGGAAATTATAATCAGGTGTCAATAAAAAAAACTCATTCAACAATAAAGAAATTGTACAATTAAAAAGTTGGTGTCTCCTATATCAAAAATCCAAAATTCAAATGAAATTATTCTTATAATCTAAATAAACAACACTTTCTCTTTTTTTTATTGACCCTGTTATGCCAGCGAATGTGTGAAATAATTTTGATGATTTTATGAAAATGAAGTTTAGGTGAAAATCTGTTGTGAGGAGTGGACTAAAATGGATTTATTGGGTAGTTAACAGAAAGCTCCGCCGCCTTGTCCGCACTGCGGGCAAGGCGGCGGGAGTTACTCGTTATAAATTATCAGAGAGAGATACCTTTAAACTTCTTTTTACTTTGACGCCAACTTTTTAGCCATTCCTAAAGCTAACTCGTAGGAGACGAGTGGAATAAGCTCAACCTCCATGAAAGGAAACAGCGGTGTTTGAGCTATTAATCCTTGGAGTTCCTCAATTGAAACTACATCGAAGATGGCATAGCTTCCCTTTCTACCCGCTATTATACCTCCTGCTAAGATTTTCCCCTTTTGCTTATAACTCATAAGGGTTTCAACTTGCTTTCCGCAAAGCTCAAACATTTGCTCAATTGGAACCGGAGCTGTGCTTTTCAATTCACCCATGAATAGTACTAACATATTATTACTCCTTCTTTTTGTTTTTTGGCGGTTTGTTCTTAGGCACGAGTGCCTTGAGCCCTTTACTTGCCTTCACCTGACCTGCTTCAAGATATTATATATCGTTCTGAAAGCAGGTTGCGTATAACATATTATTAAGCTTCAAATATTATGTATAATATTTCAAATATGCAAGAAAAAATGTAAAAAAAATTTATTATAGCAAAAAAATCAAAATTATTGGACCTGACGTTAGGTAATTCATACGAAACATTATAGGTACATCACCGATAAAATATACGTTGATTGGATATACAGATACATTTTTTTTCATAACAAATGACACCCTAACATAAAAATCAGCGTCTTAAACCGGCGCCGTTAGGCAGCAATTTAAGTTCGCTGGATTGTTTTGTTATGCCTTTTTTATTTATGGCAATTTCCCATAATAACATTTCAATGGTTTTTCCTCACATATTATTGCACAATAATTACACATTATGCATTTTGATTTGGTCTGTGTTCCTTTGTGGAATTTGCTCACAATATTCGGTTCGATAATAAACGGGCGACACATTGAAACATAATCTATGTTCTGATTTTCGATAATATAATTAATGTCATCAATATTATTTATCCCACCGACGACTATAACAGGAATATTAATAGCTTTTTTTATTTGAATCGCCGAGTCAAGATTGAATTTCAATAGCGGTTTCGGCTGTTTCATAAATGTCTTGAGAATCGGTTTTGCAATTGTCTTAACAAGTCCAGGAAGATTTTTATATTTGAAGTTATATTCCATTGCCGCATCTGCAGGTAGTTTTTCTCCTCGCATAATATATAGACCATCTTCCATAATCCCGCCGGAAACTTCAATTGCCGCACAACCGGATTTTTCCAGCATTTGAGCTATTCGAACTGCTTCTTCAATTTTCATTCCGTTTTTACGTCCGTCGTGAGCATTCATTTTTACTAAAATCGGATAATCACCAACCTGTTCTTTGGCTCTCTTGAAAATCTCACTGATAATTCGGTATTTATTTTCGGTTGAACCGCCCCAATGATCTTTTCGGTTGTTTGAGTAAGAGGACAAAAATTCGGCTAGCAAATAGCCGTGTGCTAAAAGAAGCTGAACCCCGTCGAATCCTGCTTGTTTCACTCTGATAATAGCTGAAACAAAATTGTCAATAATTTCATTTATACCATCTTCAGACAATTCTTTCGGTATATCTTCACTATAAAACCCATCGCGTATTGCCGAAGGTGCAACAGTTTGTAAACCTGTTATTTTTGAGCGGGTTTGCCTTCCGCAATGAGCTATCTGCATTATTATAGGAGTGCTATATTCATGAACGGCATTCGTGATCTCCCTGTATGCAGGAATACTAGCATCGTTATCAATCATCAACATAGCAAACAAACAACTTTTCCCGTCTGCCTGAATGCCTGCATACCCGGTAATTATTGCTGCTACTTCTCCCTTCGCTAATCGGATATAGAGATTTTTCAGGTTTTCGGTCGGAAAGCCTTTTTCATCTGCCATTCCTTCGTGTGTTGCCGAACGGATTATTTTATTCTTTAATTTAATGCCAGATAGTAATGTGGGTTCAAATATTGTATTATTCATTTTTCGATCTCCTTTGTTCAAATTTATAGGCATAACGAACTGAGTTGAGCGGCCCCCGGAGGGGCGCCGAAGGCGTGGGAAAAAGCGTAGCTTTTTACCAGTCCGCTCCAACGATCAGTTAGGCCTTTCTTTCATTTCACATTTCAAGGACTGACCCTTTTACAGGCCCCTGAAGACCTATTTTGTACCCAAATCAAGTCAATCCAGGAATATCATGAGTGCTTTTTGTATATCATTTCAATCATAGTTTTTGAAAGGTTTACGATTGTACCGTTGACCTCGTTGCAATAATCTCTGTCACAAGGTAAGAGAATTTCATCTCTTTTGGCCACCTGTATTCCAAGTAATCCTTTTGTTTTTCTAATATATAAATCATTGCATATCCAATTATTGTGAACTCCAAGATCACGTCGGGCCTTTGCTTCAATAAATCTGGGCCAAAAAGGAGCAACTTCACCAGAATCAATTGACAAAACTGAGCACATTTTTTCTAAATAATCTTCAGGTTTTTCGTACATTAGTTTATGAATAAAATCGTTGGCACAACGTTCTATTAATTCGTCTACGGTAAGTCCACGCAGGACTTCTTTTAATTCGAACTTCGAATCACCTACTTTTTGTGGATGTTCTACAATTGCAGCTTTTATTAATTCCACGAAAAACAATTCTACACTTGCGATTAGGTCAACAAAGAGGATCGAACGATAATATTGACTTGGTCTAATCTTATACTTTTTGAGTATATTATTTAATCTGAGATATGAACCATGAATGGTGTCATCAACATTCTCATTACTCCCCTTAGAAGCAATTGCTGCCAAATTCCGAAGAGACATTTTTTCTGCTTCCAAAACAAAAATATATGCTTCAGAATAGGCCAGGACCTTTAGCATCAATTTTTGATGCGCTTTCTTTGCGGATTCACTTAGAGACATTATTTGTCAAATCCTCTTAGTTCATTCCTTGGTTGCAAGCAGGGCCTAACGGATAAGCTCACCTGCAGAAACGCAAAATGCTGATTCACCCCGTGTAGTCCCGATGTATCGGGATTACTACACGGGGTAAACTATAAATTACTTGATTGACTTTTGAATGCCAACTAAACTGAAAATTCCAAATCCCGTCTGCGTTTCTGTCAGGTGAAGCGGGGGTTAGACTGCTTATACAACGGAATAAAATCTAAAAGATTATAGTGAAACCCATTATTGAGGATTCGGATATTTACATCAAACTTTTGTTGAAATTTCAATCTTTCCATCTGGGCGATGAGACCGATAAATTTGTCTGCAATTAAATATATCAGGCTTTTTGAAAGATCTTTTCTTTAGAATTTACAATAAACTTATAAGCAGTCTAACGTTTGAACTCACCTGCACAAAAGCGCAGCTTTTGGGTCAGGTGGAGTGATTTGTTAGACGCATTTTTAATTTATAAGTTCTATTTTGGACATTTCTGCAACTCCAGCGATACTTTTATGAATATAATAATGTCCAATAATTTTACAAACTTTGATTCCTAAACTGTTCATATTCCAGAAATAGCAGGCTTTTTCATTTATGATTTTTTTATCAGGAATTGGAACAAAAATTCTGCTACCATCAAGAGAAATAAAAGTTAATTCTTTTATTGGGGTATTGTTGATTTTTAGATACACGGAATAGCGATATGTTTCTTGTGATGGATACATGGTTGTCCAGCCTTCTCCAAATTCACTACCACGTTTACCCGGATATATTTGAAAAGTATTATTTTTTTCAGCTACCCATATCTCTTCATGCTCTATAAATTCTTTTTTCCATTTACTGTTTTCTAATAAAAATTCAAAATATTTCAATGTGTTTGATTCTTGTAAGTCTTTTGAGAAATTATCTATTATTTCTTTTAGGTCTTTAGTTGATTTTTTATAATATTGGTGCGTGATATACCATGAAAATAAGCCACCAATTGCTGCACCTATTAAAAGGAAAATTATTGCCATAATTCTATTTCAATTTTTCGTCTAACATATATTAGACTGAAACAATCAGTATATAACTACCTATTTTTGAAGTTAACACACACTATAAACAAATTCCTATCTAAGACATTAAGTTTTACAAATGCTTCATAATTAGGTATAAAATAGAAGTTTTAAAAAATAATTGTCAAATCTTTCTAAAAAACTTGCAATATAATAATATTTTCAATATGGTGGTATTTTGCAGGATTATGAAAATATTAATGTTCTTTGCAGTATATACAGAAATATGAAAGGATAATATGTCAAATAAAAAACTTTTAGAGCAAGTGAGTGAAATCATTAAAATGAAACATTATAGCATTCGTACTGAGAAATCTTACCTGCCCCGTTAGATATTTTAAATGATTAAGAAATAAAGATTGATTTAATTTCTGTATCTAACGGTGTAAAGCATGCCTAAATGAAAAAGATACTATTGCACACGAGAAATATCTTAAATCTGGTATGGGAAAGTTAAAAACTAAAAGAAACTTAAATATCTTAAAAAAGCTTTTTAGATACAATTATATTAATAGCCAACACAAATTATTATTTTGTTCCTTGACAGTATTTTTGATAATCTTTTTTTTATTTTCATTAATTTTCTTTTAAGGTAAAAGATGAAATCTATAAAAATCATATTTATTATTTTATTTACATTTATATTTAGTTGCTCACAAAAATTTGAATTAGGTTCAAAAAATAATCCTGTAGAGATGTGCTTTGTTCCCTGGATGGAAACAGGAAAGATTATTACAAGGAGTAAAAAACTCACCAAATATCTTACTGAAAGAACAGGTTATCATTTCAGGGTTACCATTCCAACAAACTATGCAGCAGTAATAGAAGGAATGGGAACCGAGGAAGTTGATATTGCCTGGCTTCCACCTTTTGCTTATGTTCTGGCTAATGAAAAATTTGGTGCACAAGTTGCTTTGACACCTGTCCGAAAAGGAATGAAAAAATACAAAGGAGAATTCTTAGTTAGGTCAGATAGTGATATTGATATTCTTGCAGATATCGAAGGAAAAACTATTGCATATACTGATGCCGCATCTACTTCTGGCTATATTTTCCCTTCTGCTCTTTTATCACAAATGGGAATAAAACCCGGAAAAGTTTATTTTGCTGGAGGTCATTCTCAAGCTATTTTAGCTGTATATCAGAATCGTGCTGATGTGGGATGTGCATATTGGTCTCCTCCCTCTAAAGAAGGACCTCAAGATGGTAGAAAGGCACTTCTGCAAACTCATCCTGATATATATGAAAAAACAAAAATAATTGGATATACCGATTGGATTATGAACGATACTGTAACTTTTAGAAAAGATTTTCCTATAGAGATGAAAGAGAAAATTATTCAAGCTTTAATTGATTATTTAAAAATATCGGAAGGCAGAGAAGTAATGAAAACCCTTTATGAAATAGATGATTATGTGCGCTCAACTGATTCTGATTACGATGGAGTAAGGAAGGCTTTACAAGCCTTAGGCACAGATGCTTCTAAATATATAAGATAACTGTTTTAAAATTTTCACCTCTTGCATTAATTTAATAAATCTAAATAGAGCTCATAATTTTTTGTGAGCATTTATTTTTCGTAAAAATATTTGAGTCCACTCTAAAAAGATATTTCCCGTCCCGAATAATCGGGACGAAAAATGAATGTGGATATTATCAGGCTCGGCGCCCAGACGGGCTGAATTTATACAAACCATTTTCGAGTATTTCGTGTGTTTCGTCGGTCTCGGCGCCCAGACGGACGGGTTTTTATAGTGAACTCATATTTTAAATGATTAAACCTTATCAATCAAACATAGTCTAATCAAGCAAAAATTATAAGATATGAAAAGAAGTGAAATTAACCTGCTATTCGAGGAAAATTATAAGAAGATTTTTCTCTTAGCAGTAAAGATGTTAAAAAATTATGAAGATGCAGAAGATGCAACTCAGGAAATTTTTATGAAAGCATATCAAAATATTAATAAATTTCGACAAGAATCCAAATTCTCTACATGGCTATACCGTATTGCTTTGAATCATATCTATAATTTCCATAATAAGAAGGTCAATCCCAGATTAAATCGGGGACAAAATCTGAATAAACAGAATATGGATTACCATATTTCAACAAATGAAACTCCTGAAAAGGTATTGTATGAAAAGGAATTGTATAATAAGTTAAATAAAATTATTGAAGGATTATCACCAAAACAAAAAGAAGTATTCCTCTTGAGATATTATAATCAGCTTAAATTTAATGAGATAGCTAAGATTCTAAAAAGGAGTTTAGGAACTATTAAAAGTAATTACTTCTTTGCAATGCAAAAAATAAAAAACGAATTACAAAAAGAGCATTTATTAGAGATAAAAGAGGTAAGATAAATATGAAATGCATTTCTGATAAAATATTATTAGCCTTTCTTAATAATGAAATTAAATCAAAGTATAAGAAAAAAATAACATTTCATTTAGACAAATGTGAAACCTGCCAGAAAAAGCTGAACGAATGGAAAAATGTTTTAAATATCACAGAAGATTTAGTCCAAACCGATAAAGATAGTATCAAGTTTCCTCAATTTGATACAATTATAAATAAAACACAAATTGAACCTATAGCAATAAATGAAAGTAATTTTTCCTGGCTAAAATATTGGTGGAAACCTGCTGTTGTTACTGCTGCTGCGGCTATTGCTCTTTTTGCAATAATATTTGTCTCATCTGTTAAAGAAATATCCGTTAGTCCTGATTATATGGTGTTTGATAATGAATATGACTATACTGAAGCCTACTTAATTGATGAAGCATATATACTTGCATTTGAACAATCCATGCTTGAAGAGATATATCAAGATGAGGATTTACGCAACGAAATATTGTATGAGTCCTGGGAATATATAGAAGATATTATTGATTTGCTTTCTGATGAAGATATTAAATTTTTTCAAAACGAAATAAATAAAACTAAAACAACTTAAAAAGGAGAATAAGATGAAAGCATCAAAGATTGTAGTAATAGCAGTAATAATACTGTTAATTTCAGGCTCTGTTTTTGCTCAGAAATTTGGTCCTGATCCTGGTAAGAAAAAAGAATTGGTGAAGCAATATAGAGATTTAGAATTGCTAAAAATACTTGATCTTACTGAGGAAGAGAGTGGGAAAGTCCTTCCAATTATAAAGGAAATTGACAAAAATCGTGAAACATTTCACTTCAAATTCAAACAGGTTCTGGAAGAGATTGAATTTGCACTTATGCATAATGAAGATGAGGCTAGAATCTCAGAATTGAATAATAAGCTAATTAAATTACAAAAAGATTTTGAAAAGGAAAGAACCAAGTTGCATAAGAAGTTACGTTCTCATCTTTCAGAAGAACAGTATGCAAAATTTCTAATATTTAACCTTAATTTCGTAAAGCAATTAAAAGAAAGGATAAAATCAATTCACGAAAAACCATTCCTAAAACGCTAATTCTGTAAGGCTTTGAAGTTATTAAAATGGCAGAATACATATTCTGCCTTTTTTTTATTTATAATATTACAAGTAAAATTCACCCTTCGCAGTAGCAGTTGCTACTGCTACGGAGAACGGGTCTTTGTTTTCCGGACATGTCGGGATTAAATTCCAAATTCCAAGTACCAAATAATTCACCCTGTGAAATCCCGCAAAGCGGGACTTGCTATTTCACAGGGCAGGTAAATATCAAATCCAAAATTACAAAAAACAAATAAGTTCTAACGACCGAAGCAAAATGTTTTGGTCATTCAGTCATTGGGTTTTTGAGCTTATTTGGAATTTAGAATTTGTTATTTGTTATTTGCGGTTTACCCCGTTAAATATAACAAACCGAAGATTATAAAAATTATATAATTCATCCTTCGCAGTGCTACGGAGAATGGACAATGTGAATTATTTAACGGGGTTTACCGCGCTATGTAATAACTTTTGGATAATAATAGACAGTTTATCTGTTGTTATTTCTTTTTACTTATTTGAATCTCTGAAAATTGTTTATTCTGGAAAACTGTAATTTTTCTCATTTTTACTAACTCAAGTATTGCCAGGAAAAATGTAACAATCTCTAATCTGCTACAACTTTTCACAATATTTGAGAATAGAACCTTTGGATTCTTTCTTAGAATTTTACGAATTTCTTTTATCTTATCTTCTACTTTGATTTTTTCAAGAATAATATTTTGGGGCACTTCTTGAGGTTGTTGAAGGATACATTTTTGTAAAGCTTTGATTAAATCATAAAGATCACCACTATCTTGTTCAATATCATATGAGATGGCGAAATTCTGAATATTCTTTTTTGTATCTCTATCAATACTTCTATAAAAATAATATCTGTTTTCCTCAGCAAGATTATTAAGGAATTCTACAGTTTCCTTTATCTTCTGATAAGCGATTAGATTACTAACCAACTCAGCTTGCAGGTCTTCCTCTTCCTCATCAACTGGATGGGGTAATAATGAACGAAGTTTAATTTTTATCAAAGTTGCTGCCATCTCAATAAATTCACCCTCAATTGAGATATTCATCCTTTTCATTAATGATAAATACTTTAGATACTCAGAGAGCATAAAAGCAATTGGTATATCATAAATGTCTATCTTATGCTTGCGAATAAGGAAAAGCAGTAAGTCCATTGGACCTTCAAAATTAGGGAGTTTTATTTCGTATTTTTTCATCTGAAAATAGCACACAGATTACGCTGATAAAGCAGATAAACGCAGATAAAAAATAAATTCCTTCATTAACATAAACATCTTATTATTATTTTCATTCTCCTTTGCTTGCCCCGTTAAATCTTTTCCTATTTAATGGGGTGTCCCGATTTGTTTTCGGGACATGTGTGTTTCATTTGAATTTTTGAATTTGTCATTTGTTAATATATTTCCAGATATTTATCCAACTCCCATTGAGTAACTTGCAGATTATACTCATTCCACTCTTTTGTTTTAGCTTTAATATAATTTTCATAAGTATGCTCTCCCAATGCTTGCTGAATTAATTCATCATTTTTTAATTCATTTAGTGCTTCTTTCAAGGAACCAGGAAGAGTTGCAATATTTAAACTACCTAATTTTGCATCATTAAAATTATAAATATCTTCTTCAACTGGTTCTGGAGGTTTTATCTTTCTCCTTATCCCGTCCAGTCCAGCTTTTAACATCACTGCAAAAGCAAGATAAAGATTACAACTTGGGTCTGGAGACCGTAGTTCCACTCTGATAGATTGTTCTTTTCCAGTTGAATATTTAGGTATTCTAATAAGAGCAGACCTATTAATTCTTGCCCAGCTTATATATACAGGTGCTTCAAAACCAGGGATTAACCTTTTATAAGAATTAACTGTTGGGGAAAGAACTGCTGACATTGCTTTAATATGTTGAAGCTGACCTGCAATAAAATTATAAGCTATTTTTGATAATTTATATTTATCATCTTCATTATAAAAAGCATTCTTTCCTGTTGCTAAATTAAATAAACTCTGATGAATATGCATTCCTGAGCCATTAATTCCCATTATTGGTTTTGGCATAAAAGTAGCATGTAAATCATGTTCTTGTGCAATTGCTTTTAACACGAATCTTAATGTGGTTGCACTATCAGCTGTTTTCAAAGCATTATCATACTTGAAATCTATTTCATGCTGTCCGAGGGCAACTTCGTGGTGAGAGGCTTCAACATCTATCCCAAACCTCTCAAGTGTTAGTATCATATCTCGTCTTATCGTATATGCCTGGTCGGTTGACAGGTCAAAATAACTCGCTCTATCATGAGGTAAAGGTCTAAGTTCTTCATTTTCTTTTTTAAATAAGAAGAATTCCATTTCTGGTCCGACATTATATTCAAAGCCAATTTCTTTTGTTTCTTTAATTACTTTTTTCAAGATGAATCTTGGGTCTCCCTCAAAAGGTTTCCCATCAGGTTTGTATATATCACAGATAAACCTTGCTGTTCTCCCATTATCTGCACTTAACCAGGGCACAACTGCATAGGTGGTAACATCCGGCTTTAAGACCATATCACTTTCATGTATTCTTGCAAAACCTTCAATAGAAGAGCCATCAAACCATGTTCCATATTGGAATGAATCAGCTAAATGTTTCGTATGGATTGTCAGACTTTTTACTACACCAAAGATGTCAGTAAATTGCAGAAGAATGAACTTTACATTGTCTTTTTGGGTTTGTTCTAATATTTTGTTAATTTCCATAGGTATCCTCTTTTATTTCTATTTTTGGCTTCCATTTGTTATTTCCCACCGAGTAAATCGGGGATTGCAATCTTATTCTACAAGATTGATATGCCAGTAAGCAGTTTAATAAAAAAGTTAATAGGAGGCATTATAACCCCACCAATGATATTTAATCCCATAAGATTACTGACAAGAATGATTCCAATCAATATAAATGCTCCCTTTCTTTCAAAGCGTTGATATCTATAATAAGCTTCATCTGAAAGAAAAGCACCCAAAATTTTTGAACCATCAAGTGGTGGGAAAGGAATGAGATTAAAAAGACCCAAAGCAATATTAATAAAAATTGTATAAAAAAGAATAAGGAGAAATACATTTTTTTCAACCATATACACAGTTGGATTAAAGATGTTAAAAATCACACTGAAAATAACAGCACTAATAAAGTTTGCTGCAGGTCCAGCCAATGCCACATAAGCAGTATCTTTTTTGACATTTTTAAAATTATAAGGGTTTATCGGCACTGGTCTTGCCCAACCAATATGAGCAATAAAAAGCATAATTGTGCCGATCGGGTCTAAATGTTTAAGAGGATTTAATGTCAATCTGCCTGCTCTTTTGGCAGTATCGTCTCCCAAACGATATGCAATGTAACCATGTGAAAACTCATGCACAGTTAAAGCGTAAAGAATCGGAAAAATTAATATAAAAAATTGAGAGATAAAATTCATAATTGTTTAATATATTTTATATATTGAAAATATGTCAATTTTTTTGTTAGGTATTTAATCAATATAGATTTCATCTGAAAATCTTTTTTTGCCACGAACTACACGAACTGACACGAACAAAATCTTATTCATAAAATTGAACCTTTTATATTATTAATAATTTTCATTCTCCTTTGCCTGCACTGCCTGCCCTGTGGAATTTCTTCTTATTCCACTGGGGTTAAATCTTTTCCTATTTAATGGGGTGTCCCGATTTGTTTTCGGGACATGTGTGCTTCCCCCTGCTGGTTCAGATTTGTAATCTGAACCTAAACATTTTAAATTCATGGTTCAAATATATACTTGAACCACCAATATTAAAGCATTCTTTATGCACGGGGATCCTGTTAAAAATGGGACATCACCGGGAACCTTTTTTACACAAGTTCAAAAAATCGGTGGTATGCATATTTATAAATACAAATAAATTGACATCTTAATTGCTAAATTTATTTGTGGTTTTTCAAAATAAAATTATAGCGACTTAACGCTAAAAAGGATGTAAATTATGCAACTTCACCAATCTTTTATTAACGCAGCAAAGAAATTTGGGAGCAAAATATCTGTCTATGACCAGGCAACTGGCAAAGATATCACTTTTGGTAAAATGCTAATTGCTTCCCTGATCTTATCAAAAAAGTTTTCTAAATATCGCGGACAGCATATTGGTGTTATGGTTCCTACATCTGCTGGGTGTATGCTTTCCATAATTGGTTCGTTGATGTGTGGGAAAACACCAGTAATGATTAATTATGCCACAGGTGCAAGAAAAAACTCAATTTATGCACAAGAAAGATGCAGCTTTAAAACTATTGTCACAAGTAAAAAACTGCTTGAAAAATTAGATGTAAAACCTGTTGATGGAATGATTTATCTTGAAGATATTATGGAATCTCTAACAACAGGAGATAAATTAAAAGCTGCAATTAAATCAAAACTACCAACCACAATTTTACGAAAATCTATTCACAAAGGTTCAGATGATGAAAATTGTGTTATCCTATTCACAAGTGGAAGCGAAAAAGAACCCAAAGCAGTTCAACTCTCACATAAGAATATATCTCATAATATTGATGCAATTCCGAAAGTAATTGATGTAGGTCCAGATGATATTTTTGCAGGGACTCTTCCTTTATTTCATGTATTTGGACTGACTATTACTTTCTGGCTACCAATTCTCATGGGATCATCTGTTGTTGCTCATGCGAATCCATTAGATTACAAAGCAATATGCGATTCAATCAGGAAATATAAAGTAACTCTTATGGTAGGAACCCCAGCCTTTTTCAATGGATATTTGCAAAAATCAGAGGTTGGTGATTTTGATTCTATTAAATATGCTATTGCAGGTGCAGATAAAGTTACAGACCAGCTTCGTTCAGGATATATGAAAAAACACAATTTAGAAGTTATGGAAGGATATGGAACCACAGAAACAAGTCCTGTAGTTTCTGTAAATGTTCCTGATGCTAATAAACCTGGCAGTATAGGTAAACCTCTTCCCGGAGTTCAGGTGAAAATTATAGATAGAGAAACAGATAAAGAGCTTCCTCATAATAAAGAAGGTAAAATTTTAGTAAAAGGTGACCTGGTTATGAATGGCTACTTAGGAGATATTGAAGAGACTTCATTTCGAATTCGTAATGGATGGTATGATACAGGTGATATGGGAGTATTAGATGAAGAAGGATTTCTATGGCATAGAGGGAGATTGAGAAGATTCGTAAAGGTTGGAGGAGAAATGGTCTCTTTGGTTCGTGTTGAAGGTGTTTTAGAAAAATTATTGCCAGAAGGAGCTGTTTGTTGTGTCGTTGATGTTCCAAATCCTACAAAAGGAGCTGACCTCGTGGCTGCTGTAACTACCAAAGAAATTAATAAAAAACAGATTCAGAAGAAAATGGCAAAAGAACTCCCATCTATTGCAATTCCAAAAGAATTTCATGTGATTGAAGATATACCAATGATGGCAAGTGGTAAAGTAAATTTCCGTGAAGTTGAAACAATCTGTAGAAAATTTCAAAATGATCAAAGCAAATAAAACTCTTTAATGAGGTGCAATTCACATGCCCAATGATAATAAAAAGAAAAAGAAGCCAAAAAAGAAGAAGTCTGTATTAAGAGAATGGATTGAAGCAATAATTTTTGCTGGAATTGCTGCAATTATTATAAAAACTTTTGTTATTCAAACTTTTAAAATACCAACCGGTTCGATGGAAAGTTCATTCTTAATTGGTGATTTCTTAGTTGCTAATAAATTTATATTTCATTTCCGTGAACCAAAACAATTTGAACCTGTTATTTTCAAATATCCTTTAGATACATATCATCCTCAACCCAGAGAAAGATATGCTAAAATTATCAGACCAATTTATTGGGATAAGAAAAATTTCTTTTTCAAGTATTATAAACGAAGAGATTTTATAAAAAGAATTATTGGTATGCCCGGCGATACTATCCAAATCATAGATAAAAATTTATACATAAATGGAAAATATATAAAAGAAGATTATATTCAACATATAGATTATCGTATTATTCCACGAGAAAAAGGACACCTTTATATAAATTCAAAATTTATGGGAAGCAGAGATAATTTCGGACCATTAATCATTCCTGAAGAGAAATATTTTATGATGGGAGATAACAGAGACAACAGCAGTGACTCACGCTATTGGGGATTCTTGGACAGAAAATTTCTTAATGGTGTGCCAATGATCATCTACTGGTCATGGGATGACCACCATCGTATCCGCTGGAGAAGATTGCTTAAGATTTTTTGATTTAACCACCGATGACCACCGATTCACCCCGTGTAATATAAAGTGGTTCTAAAAGGGCGATATAAAAAGCCTGGGAGATGTGATATAAAATACAATGCTATTACTCTCCAGCATCAGTTATTACACTGGGTAGACACTGATAAATTTATTTCATATAAAATGGGAATTCTATACAAAGCTTTAAGTGATAAAATTATTGGCATTTGCATTGATGTTCATAAAGAATTGGGTCCTGGATTCTTGGAGTCAGTATATAAGTATACTATCGCTTATGAATTTACTAAAAACAAATTTCACTATGAAAAAGAAAAACTTCTACGCATTAAATATAAAGACACTATTATTGACAAGGCTTTTTATGCTGATTTTATAATAGAAAATAAAATAATTCTTGAAATAAAAACAGTTAGAAATATTGAAGATATTCACATTGCTCAATTACTAAATTACCTGAAAGCAAGTGGTATAAGGTTAG